>DASXYV010000262.1:0-11512 GCA_036502305.1 Acidimicrobiales bacterium | reverse complement strand
TATCGCCCGTAGGGATCCCGATAGGTGTCCCGGTACGGGTCCCGTTGCGGGTCGCGGTAGGGGTCCGCGTAGGGCCGGGGCGGCTGCTGCTGGCCGGCTCCGGGCGCGGACGGTGGCCGCTCGATCACGCTCTGTCCGAAGCCCGAGAGGAGGGCGATGACCGCGACCCCGACAGCCAGGTTGATCGCCGCCACCGTGACCTGGGACTCCAGGGTGGCGGACGCCGTGAACGGCAGGAGGACGGCCAGCGCCGTCACGATGCCCATGATGGCGGTGAAGAGGAGCTCCGGGCGGGGCGCGCTGAGCAGCAGCAGGTACATGAGGGCGGTCGCCACCAGCGTGGCCGCCGCGGCCCCGATGGCGTACCACGCCGTGTTCACGTCGAGGAGGGCGCCGCCTCCGGTGTTGATGAGCACGTGCACGTTGAGTACGCGAGCGACGAGCAGGCCCACGACCACGATGCCGGCGGCGACGAAGGCGGCCGCCACACCGCCTGCCCAGAGCCTTACGGCATCGACGCGGGGCGTGTGCCCCGAGCCACCTCCGTACGGATCGTAACCTCGGCTCATGTGATGTCCCCCTGGCCAGGCCAATTCTACCCCGCCTGGTTGGGGCGAGGCTCCCGGTGAGCCACCCCCCCGGTCCCCGTCTGCTGCCGAGCCTAGTTGCCGGCAGGAACCGCCTCGGCCGCGGCCTTGATGCGACCCAGCGTCTGCTCCATGCCGGCCCGGTTGTGGGCGTCGACGTCCTTCACACCTCGCCCGACCGGCCCGAGCGCCTGGAGCAGGGACCCGCGGCGGTCGCGGAACGACTCGACGACGGTGCAGGCCTCGCCTCCAGGCGCCGGATCGATTCGGTAGCCCCAGTGGGCGACGGCGAAGCCGACCATGCCCACGTCCCACGCGATCTCGCGCCCGGCCTCGTAGCGGACGATCGTGCCCGTCGTCGTCCAGCTTCGCCATCCCTGGCGGTTGTGCCCGCGGAACCGGGCCTCGAGACGGGGTCCGGTGGCGTCGCCGGCCCATTCCACCCGTCGGCACTCTGGTGACCATTCGCCCATCCGGGTGGGGTCTCCGATGAGCTCCCAGACGCGGCCCGCAGGCGCGTCGATGTGGATGGTGACCTCGACCTCCGACATGGGCGAAACCTAGCAAGATCGCTCGTCAGCGGACAGCTGCGCCGGCCAGTGCCTAGTCGGATCCTGTGCTTGGGCCTGGAAAGTGATCGTCCTCGAACCGGTGACTGTAGGTGCGGGCGTCCAGCCAGCGGAGGAACGGCCCAGATCACCGTGCGGCATCGGCCCAAGTATCCCAGGGGTATCCGCGTTGTCGGCGGGCGATCCGATCCCGTCCCGGCACGACGGCCGACCGCCCCTCGACCAGGTCGTCATGTATGCTGCCGAGACCGTCGAACCACCAGGAGAGGCGGCACAACCGGGGGGAGCCAGGGTGGACGGGGTCCAGACCGACGAGCCCCTCGAGGCCTCAGGCGGAGTGAGACGGCGGAGACCGCCAATTGCAGACGCTCAATGATACCGACACGGGGTTTTCGCGTACCCAGCGGCGACGGACCCGCGAGTCGAGCCGTCGCAGGCGCCGTTTCAGGTGGACGATCATCATCGTCGCCACGACGTTGTTCGTGCTGCTGGGATCGCTCTTCGGCTACCTCTGGTACCTGAACAGCGAGATCCACCGGGTGAAGGTGAAGGGTCTGGGGGCCTCGCCGACCGCCGGGGCCATCAAGAACACCGAGAACATCCTCCTCGTCGGCTCCACCGACCGCTGCGCGCTCAAGCAGCAGAACCCGGCCTTCGGCCTCTGCTCGCAGGGCGTCAACGGGATCAACAGCGACGTGATCATGATCCTCCACCTCGACCCCAACACCCACCGACTGTCCATCCTGTCCATCCCCCGCGACACGTTCGTGCCCAACGCCCGAACGACGGGGGCCAACAAGATCGACACCGCCCTGTACCAGGGACCGAGCCAGCTCGTCAGCGCCATCCAGAGTGCCTTCGGGATCCCGATCAACCACTACGTGGAGCTCAACTTCGACACCTTCGCCGGCGTGGTCGACGCCCTCGGGGGCATCCGGATGTACTTCCCGATGCCCCTCTACGATGGGCTCGCCAGCCTCAACGTCCCGACGGCCGGCTGTCAGACCCTGAACGGCTTCCAGGCTCTCGCCGTGGTGAGGGCCCGACATCTGCAGTACAAGCCGCCGGGCGTGACGAGCACCGATCCACGCAACTGGCCCCAGGACCCCGAGAGCGACCTGAGCCGGATCCGGCGGGACCACGAGTTCATCCGCGTGCTCGCCAGCGCCGTCGCCAAGCGCGGCCTCGGCAACCCGTTCACCGACAGGGCGCTCGTCGCCACGGTCGCTCCGAACCTCCAGGTCGACGCGAGCATGTCGGTCAGCGACATGGTGAGCCTCGTGCTGCGATACCACACGATCGACCCCATGAACGCGCCACAGCTCACGATCCCCGTCACTGTGAACAACAGCCTCTCCTACGTGTACCAAGGCACTGACTTCGGCAGCGTCGAGTTTCCGAACCAGCCCGGCGACCAGCAGGTCATCGATCAGTTCCTGGGCGAGAAGCCCTTCACCGACTCGATGACGGGGAAGGCACTTCCGCCGCCGGCGTCGGTCAACGTGGCCGTTCTTTCCGGAACCGGGGTGCCGAGTCGGGCGGCCACGGCCGCGGCCCAGCTTCAGACCCTGGGATTCCATATCACCACCACCGGCAGCGGCACGTACCAGGGGCCCCTCTCGGAGACCGTCGTGACCTACGCCAGCCCCGCCAACCAGGCCGCCGCGCAGACGGTCGCCCACAACCTTTCCGGCGCCGTGGTCCTGGCCAAGGGCCCAACCCCGCCGGGCTCCGACGTCAGTCTGACGACCGGATCGGACTTCACCGTGAACCCGCCCCCGGCGCCCAGCCCACCGCCAGCCGCCGGGCCGGCAACCAGCGCCCCCCCGACGACCACGACGACCGCTCCGCCGGCGAGCACGTCCTCGTCGAGCAACCAGCTCGGCGCCCCCACGCCGGCGACCACACCGCTGGCGCCGTTCGACCCCCGCTCGTGCACACCCTCGGGTGGACCGGGGCCGTAGGCCGGCCCGGGAGGCCGGCCCGGGAGGCCGGCCCGAGGATGCAGCCGAAGGCGCGCAGCGCGGAGGCCGGCCCGAGGATGCAGCCGCAGGCGCGCAGCGCCGACCTCGTGACCAGCTATCCTCTCGGCCCGATGGCAATCGACACGGCGATGAACGGCTGCCGGCTGGAAAATTGCGGGGCGAAAGACGTGGTTTTCGCCGCCAGCCAGGTAGAGGGATGGCTCACTGACGAGCAGGCGCACCAGCTGTGGCACGCAGCGTCGCCCCTCGAGCCCGAACAGCGGATCGTGGAGATCGGCAGCTTTCGCGGCCGCTCCACCATCGCGTTGGCATTGGCGGCGGCCGAGGGGGTCGAGGTACTGGCGATCGACCCTCACAGCGGGGTCGACCGGGCACCTCAGGAGAGCACGCTCAACCTGGAGGTCGGCGCCCAGGACGCCGAGGTCTTCGCCGACAACCTGCGTCGCTTCGGGGTGACCGACAAGGTCAACCACATCCAGAAGGAGTCGTCACGCGCCCTGGACGAGGTGCCGCGGCCGGTCGACGTGCTCTTCATCGACGGTGCCCATGGGTTCAGGGCCGCTCGCCAGGACATCATCTTCTACGGTGACCTCGTGCCGGACGGGGGCACCATGCTCATCCACGATTCGTTCTCGTCCCTGGGCGTCACCCTCGCCCTGATGGCGACCCTCTTCGGCAGCGGACGGTTCCGGTACGCCGGTCGTACCGGCTCGCTCGCCGTCTATCTCCGGGCCGATCTCGCTCCCGCCGAGCGGCTGCGCAACTGCGGGCTCCAGTTCGCCCAGCTCCGGTGGTTCGCCCGCAACGTCGTGATCAAGGCGCTGGTCCTCTTGCACCAGGACCGTCTGGTCAAGGCCCTGGGCCACACCACCGGCCCCTGGCCCTTCTGAGGGCTGGCCCCACCGCACCGGCTTGCCCCGGGGCCGGCCGCCGTTTCTCCTCCGGCATCCAGGGGTAAACAGCAGGCGCTGATCTCAGCAGGGGATCGTGACATCAAGGAGGATGGCCATGGGTCCTCCCAAGCGAGCACGCTGGGGGCTCTTCGTTCCTGCCGCCGTTCTGGCCCTCGTGGCCGCGGCGTGCGGCTCGAGCTCCACCACCAGCTCGGGGACGAGCGGTGGTGGTCCGGTGAAGATCGGGTACTTCGGCGCCCTGACCGGCAACAACTCACCGCAGCTCGGCATCAACATCAACAACGGCGTCAAGCTCGCCGTCCAGCAGTACAACGCCAAGGGCGGGGGACCAAAGGTGACCCTCGTCGAGTACGACAGCCAGGGTGACCCGGCCCAGGCGCCCCAGCTGGCCCAGAAGGTGATCAGCGACCACACCGTCGCCGTGGTGGGGCCGGCGTTCTCGGGCGAGTCGAAGGTGGCCGATCCCATCTTCCAGGAGGGCCAGGTCGTCAACGTGACACCGTCGGCGACCAACCCCACCCTGGCGGAGCACGGGTGGACCTACTGGCACCGAGTCGTCGGTAACGACAGTCAACAGGGCCCCGCCGCCGCCACCTACATCACCAACAAGCTCAACCTCAAAAAGGTGGCGGTCATCGACGACAACAGCGAGTACGGCAAGGGCATCGCTGACATCGTCGCCTCGAACGTGCCCAAGAACGGCGCCACCGTTCCCGTGCGGGACCACATCGACCCCAAGGCCACCGACTACTCGGCCACGGTCAACGGCATCAACGCGGGCAACGTGGACGCCGTCTTCTACGGTGGCTACTACCAGCAGGCCGGCCCGCTGGTGAAGCAGCTGCGGGACGGCGGCAACAAGGCCACGTTCGTCTCCGACGACGGCACCAACGATCCCGGCTTCGTCACCGGCGCCGGTGCCAACGCAGCCAACGGCTCGTACGTGACCTGCCCCTGCGTCCCCACGCCGTCAACCCCGGCAGGGCAGGCCTTCGCCACCGCCTATCAGGCCGCCAACAACACTGCGCCGGGCACCTACTCGTCGCAGGGCTACGACGCCGCCAACTTCATCCTCGCCGCCATCCGGGCCGGCAACACGTCGGGCAAGACGATCAACTCGTACCTGGCGAGCCACTCGTTCAACGGCGTCACGGGGACCATCAAGTTCGCCTCGAACGGCCAGATAACGCCGCCCCAGATCGAGGCCTATCAGGTGCAGAACGGCACGATCAACCCTGTGGGTGTTATCTCCTAGCTGCCCGCCCCGACGGTGACCATGAGCACGACCGGAGGGGGAAGGTACCGACCTTCTCCCTCCGGCCAAGGGGGTGCTAGCTGATGCACCACTTCTTCACCCTGTTCTGGTCCTCCACGATCGACGGCGTCACCATCGGCGCCATCTACGCCCTGGTGGCCTTGGGCTACACGCTCGTGTACGGAGTGCTGCAGCTCATCAACTTCGCCCACTCCGAAGTGTTCATGGTCGGGACCTTCGCCAGCCTGTTCACCCTGCACGGTCTGGGCGTGACCGGCCCCCAGACCGGTGTCGTCCTCGTCGGTGTGCTCGTCCTCTGCGGGCTGGCGGCCATGGCCGCATCGGCGACGACCGCCTTCCTCCTTGAGCGTGTCGCCTACCGACCTCTCCGGCGACGGACCACGTCCCGACTGGCGGCCTTGATCTCGGCCATCGGCGCCTCGTTCTTCATCCAGGAGGTCTTCGCCCTCCGCTACGGGCGGGACATCCTGCCGTTCCCCCGGGTCATGAACAAGACGGTGCTGTTCCACATCGGCTCGGGCGAGGTTCGCACCGACAAGGTCCTCGTCGTGCTGGCGGCCATCGTGATGATGATCCTGCTGGACCGGTTCGTGGGCACGAGCCGCCTGGGCCGGGGTATCCGGGCCACCGCCCAGGACCCGGAGATGGCGGTCCTGATGGGTGTGAACATCGATCGGGTCATCGTGCTGACCTTCATCCTGGGCGGGCTGATGGCCGGCGTAGCCGCCCTGCTGTTCGGCACCTTCTTCGAGGTCACCCAGTACAACATCGGTTTCCTGCTGGGCATCAAGGCCTTCACTGCCGCCGTGCTGGGGGGGATCGGCAACCTGAGGGGAGCGCTCGTGGGCGGCTTCGCCCTCGGCCTCATCGAGTCCTACGGGGCCAGCATCTTCGGGGCCGAGTGGAAGGACGTGATCGCCTTCGTGGTCCTCGTCCTGGTCCTCATGGTCCGTCCCACGGGCCTGCTGGGCGAGCAGCTGGCGAGGAGCAGGATATGAGGGTCCTCAAGCGAGGCGCCCCTCCCAGCCCCGACGACGACCGGGCCCGCCAGGCCCAGGCGCTCACTCGGCCGCGGCGCCCACTCGACGGGCCCCGGCGACGGGCCGAAGCCATCAAAGCCTCGCTGGCCCGTCGGCGCGCCGCAGCCGTGGCCTGGCGGGCAGGCCTGCCCGACGTCACGAGTCCGATCGCCCGGACGTGGAGCCGCCTGCCCCAGTGGAGCCGGTGGGGCGTCGGTCTCGGGGTGATCGTGCTGGCCGTGCTGGCCCCGGCTGACTGGGTGGGGCAGATCATGGCCCCGGCCAGCGACTGGAAGACGCTGCTGTTCTATCCCATCGGGATCTTCGTACTTCTGGCAGTTGGGCTCAACATCGTCGTCGGCCAGGCCGGCATCCTCGACCTGGGGTACGTGGCCTTCTTCGCCATCGGTGGGTACACGATGGCGCTGCTGGGGGTCAACGTGGGCCTCGACTTCTGGATCATCCTTCCGACCGCGGTGGCGCTGTGCGCCGTGTCCGGGCTCGTCCTCGGCACCCCTGCCCTGCGCCTCCGAGGCGACTACCTGGCCATCGTCACCTTGGGTTTCGGCGAGATCATCCGGATCTCGGCCACCAACGCCAGCTGGACGGGCGGCCCGAGGGGCATCGCCGGGATCCCCCACCCGCCCGACATCGGGAACCTCGACGCCTTCACCTACGGCGTGCTCGACCCCCGCCCGTACTACTACCTCGTGCTGGGCCTGATCGTCGTCGTCATCTTCGTCGCGCGCCGACTGGAGCGCAGCCGCGTCGGGCGGGCCTGGGCCGCCATCCGCGAGGACGAGGACGCCGCCGCCCTGATGGGGGTGCCGACGTTCCGGTTCAAGCTGTGGGCGTTCGCCATGGGGGGCTCGATCGGAGGCGCCGCGGGAGTGATGTTCGCCGCCAAGAACATCGC
This sequence comes from Acidimicrobiales bacterium, assembly GCA_036502305.1. Taxonomy (GTDB): domain Bacteria; phylum Actinomycetota; class Acidimicrobiia; order Acidimicrobiales; family AC-9; genus AC-9. The sequence continues at coordinate 4,246 of DASXYV010000262.1, read as the reverse complement.
CATCACTCCCGACAACTTCCCGCTGCTGCTGTCGATCCTCGTGCTCTCGGCCGTCGTCCTCGGGGGCTCCGGGAACCTGCCCGGCGTGATCCTGGGCGCGTTCCTCGTGGCCTGGCTGCCCGAGCGATTCCGCGGCTTTGCCGATTACCGGGTGCTCGTCTTCGGCGCCGCCCTCGTGATCATGATGATCTTCCGACCTGAGGGGCTACTGCCGTCGCGGCGGCGCCGATCGAGCCTGAGGACGGGAACGTCCTCGGGGGGTGCGCCGACGGCGGTCGTCGAGCAGGAAGAGAAGACCTAGCCGTGGACCGGCTGCTGGAGCTCACCGGCGTGACCGTTCGCTTCGGGGGGCTCGTCGCTGTCGCCGACCTCGGTCTCCACGTCGACCGGGGCGAGATCTTCTCCCTCATCGGCCCGAACGGCGCCGGCAAGACGACGGTCTTCAACGTCGTCACCGGCGTCTACCAGCCCGCCGAAGGATCGCTCACGATCGCGGGCCAGTCGCTGCGGGGGCACAAGCCTCATCAGGTCACCCGCCTCGGCGTGGCCCGGACGTTCCAGAACCTCCGTCTGTTCGGCAACATGTCCGCGCTCGAGAACGTGATGGTCGGCGCCGATGCCCGTCATCGCACAGGCATCCCGGGCGCCGTGCTCGGTCTCCCGACGCACCGGGCCGAGGAGCGCGGGGGCAGGGAGAAGGCGCTGGAGCTGCTGGCGGTCGTGGGCATCGCCGAGCTGGCGGACGAGGCGGCCAGCAACCTCTCGTACGGAGACCAACGGCGACTCGAGATCGCCCGCGCTCTGGGCACCGAGCCCCGCCTGCTCCTGCTCGACGAGCCTACGGCGGGCATGAACCCGCCCGAGAAGCTGGCGCTCCAGGCGCTGGTACGGTCCATTCGAGACCGGGGTATCACCGTGCTGCTCATCGAGCACGACATGAGCGTGGTCATGACGATCAGCGATCGGGTGGCGGTGCTCGACTTCGGGCGCAAGATCGCCGAGGGGCTTCCCGCCGAGGTGCGGACGGACCCGGCGGTGATCACCGCGTACCTGGGGGCGCCGACCGATGCTGCTTGAGGTCGAGTCGCTCCACGTGCACTACGGCAAGGTCGAGGCGCTCAAAGGCGTCTCCCTGGCGGTCGCCGAGGGCGAGATCGTGAGCCTCATCGGGGCCAACGGGGCGGGCAAGACCACCGTGCTGCGGACCATCTCCGGCCTGCGACGGGTGACCTCCGGTCGCATCCGGTTCCAGGACGAGGACATCACCCACCTCCCTGGCCACCGCCGGGTGGCGGCGGGACTGTGCCAGGTGCCCGAGGGTCGCGGGATCTTCCCGGGCATGTCCGTGATGGAGAACCTCGAGATGGGCGCCTACGGGCGCCCATCGGGAAGCCAGCTGGCCGAGGACTTCGAACGGGCCTTCAGCCTCTTCCCCCAGCTCTCCGACCGGCGCAAGCAGGCGGGCGGGACCCTCTCGGGCGGCGAGCAGCAGATGCTCGCCATCGCCCGGGCCCTCATGGCCCGCCCGCACCTGGTGATGCTGGACGAGCCGTCGATGGGCCTGGCCCCCCTGATGGTCCAGCAGATCTTCGACATCGTCGTCGAGATCAACAAGCAGGGCACCACGGTGCTCCTGGTCGAGCAGAACGCGGCCCAGGCCCTGGCCCGAGCGAACCGGGCCTACGTCCTCGAGACGGGGAAGGTGGCGAAGACCAGCGACGCGGCGACGCTCCTGGCCGACGACTCCGTCAGGGCCGCCTACCTGGGCGTCGACTCCACCCGTTGACGGCCGGCAGCCGGCCTGACCACGACCTTCCCGAACGTCCGCCGGCTGCCGAGCAGCTCGAGGCCCTCGAGCGCGTCGTCCAGGTCGAGCTCGGCGAACACCACGGGGGCGATCCGGCCCTGGCCATGCAGGCACACCAGCTCTGCGTGGCACTCGGCCACCGCACCGGGATCGTGGTCGATGTACCCGCCCCAGTGGAGACCGACGACCGCGTAGTTCTTCACGAGAACGTGGTTGGCTGGGACCTCCGGGATGCGGCCGCTGGCGAAGCCGATGACGAGCAGTCGACCCTCCCACGCGATGACCTTCCTCGAGCGGTCGAACGTGTCGCCACCGACTGGATCGTAGACGACATCGGCCCCGTGACCATCGGTCGCGCGCTGCACGACGGGGACGAAATCCTCGGCCGAGTAGTCGACGACGATCTCGGCCCCGAGCCGACGGGACAGCTCGACCTTCTCGCCACCACCCGCCGTGGCGATGACCCGCGCCCCGGCCGCCACCCCCAGCTGCACCGCGGCCGAGCCCACTCCACCGGCGGCGGCATGGACGAGCAGCCACTCGCCAGGGCGCAGGGCGGCCCTGCGGTGCAGCGCGAACCAGGAGGTCTGGTAGGAGATGTGCATCGCCGCGGCGGCGACGTCATCGAGGTCGTCCGGGATCGGATAGGTGGCCGCCGCCGCCGTGACCAGACGCTCGGCCAGCCCGCCGTGCGGAAGACGGGGTACGGCAATGACCCGCTGGCCGACGGCCCGGTCGCGGACCCCTTCGCCGATGGCCACGATCCGCCCGCTCGTCTCCAGCCCGGGCGTGAACGGCAGCGCGGGGCGCTGCTGGTACTGGCCCCGGCACAGGAGGATGTCGGCGAAATTGAGCCCACACGCGGCGACCTCCACGGCCACCTCACCGGGGCCGGGAGCCGGCTCCTTGATGTCCTCGAGCCGGAGGGCGTCGGCGGGGTCGCCGAGCCGGTGGACCGTCCATGCGCGCACGGCGGCCAGCTTGCCACCGCGTGCCGTCAGATGAGGGCGGCCATCGCCTCGGCCTGTACCTGGGTGGAGCCGAAGACGGTGTCGAGGACCCGCGCCCGCTTGAGGTACAGGTGGGCATCGACCTCCCACGTGAAGCCCATCCCGCCGTGCACCTGGATGCACGCCTTGCCGTTGGCCAGCGCCGCGTCACCCGCCATCAGCTTGGCTCCGGTCACCGCTCGCTGGACATCTCCGACGCCGGGATCGTCGAGGTGCGCGGCGGCGGCGTAGACGGCCGCTCTGGCCACCTCGGTCCGCACCAGCATGTCGGCGAGGATGTGCTTGACCGCCTGGAACGACCCGACCGGCCGTTCGAACTGCTTGCGCTCCTTGGCGTAGGCAACGGCCATGTCGGTGACGGCCCCCGCGAGACCGAGGAGGAGGGCAGCGGCAAGGGTGGCACCCTCCAGTCGCCAGGCGGCGGCCGTGTCGGGCCCAGCCACCTGGATTCCCGGCGGCAGCTCCTGCACCGTGTGCAGGGGCGTCAAGGGGTCGAGGGGGTGCGGCACCAGCTCGACCTTCACGGCGGGCGGCTCGATCTCCCACAGCCCGGCGTCGTCCAACACCAACAGGCGGTCCAGGGCGGCGAGGTGCTCGACCAGCAACAGGGGTTGCGGACCACCCTGGCCCCGGCGCTCGACGCCGCCGACGACCCGGTCTCCCGAGGCGGCCCCGTCGACCACTCCGGCGCCCAGATGGGTCCACAGCAACGGTCCGGGCACCAGGGCCCGGCCGAGCTCCTCGAAGACGAGGACGGCCTCGCTGGTGCCCAGGCCGACGCCGCCATCGGACTCGGGCAGACGCAGGGAGAACACACCGGCGTCGGCCAGACGACGCCACAGGTCACGGTCCACGCCGCTGTAGGCCTCCAGCGACCGGACCGTGGCAATCGGGTACGCACCGGCGCACAGCCTGCGAACCGCGTCCTGCAGCGCCTGCTGGTCCTCGCTGAGCTCGAAGTCCACGTCGCGGCCCGCCTCCGAGCTGCTCAACGCTCCCGGGGCAAGCCCAGGACGCGCTCGCCGAGGATGTTGCGCTGGATCTGGGAGGTGCCGGCGGCGATGGAGATCGACATGGCGTGGACCCAGCCGTGCACCTGCTCCCCGCTGCGGGCTCCCCCGAGGTCGTCGAAGGAGAGCGCCGCCCGGTCGAGGATCCGCAGGGCGAGGTCGCCGAGACGGTGACGGACCTCCGAATAATGCAGCTTGAACACCGATCCGCCGACACCAGGCACGCCGGTCCGGGACGCCTGGGTGACGTTGCGCTTCGTGAGCGACCAGAGGGCGTCGAGGTCGGCCGCCAGGTGCCCGAGCTCACGCCTCACCCCGATGTCGTCCCAGGGGTGGGCACGATCGCCCGTCGAACGGGCGATGCCGACGAGGCTCTCGAGCAGCTCCATCGACTGCAGCAGCTCGCTCACGAACGCCGT
>DASXYV010000261.1:0-1814 GCA_036502305.1 Acidimicrobiales bacterium | reverse complement strand
CGCCCAAGGGCCTCGGCCACCTCGGGGTACGCGCCATCGAGTCGCTTGCGATTGCGGGACAGCAGACGGAGCTCGCCGCCCCGCCGGTACCCGAGGCAGCGCTCGCCGTCGAGCTTGCGCTCGAACAGCCACGCCCGATCGGAGAACCGTCGGGTGGTCAGGGTCGCCAGCATCGGCGGCACCCAGTCGGGTGGTGGCGACGGCCGGAGCCGACGGCGCGCATCGGCGGGGAGGGTGGCGAAGAGGTCGCTCATGGGGTGGCGCGTGCCTGGGACTAGCGCGCCATAGTTCCTACCCCGGGCTCGCTGCCGGCATTCGGCCCGGTCGGGCCGCTATGGCCAACATTGACCGTCCGGTCAAGCGGAGCTAGAACGACGCCCCATGGACTGGCCCCTCCGCTTCGGTGTGTTCCTGGCCCCGTTTCATCCCGCCGGCCAGAACCCGACCCTGGCCCTCGAGCGCGACCTCGAGCTCATCACCCGCTTGGACGAGCTCGGCTTCGACGAGGCCTGGATCGGCGAGCACCACTCGGCCGGGTTCGAGATCATCGCCTCGCCGGAGGTCTTCATCGCCGCCGCGGCCCAGCGCACGCGGCACATCCGCCTGGGCACCGGAGTCAGCTCCCTTCCGTACCACCATCCGCTCATGCTGGCCGATCGGATGGTGCTGCTCGACCACGTCACCCGCGGGCGGGTGATGCTCGGCGTGGGTCCGGGGGCGCTGCCGTCCGACGCCTTCATGATGGGGATCGATCCGCTTCGGCAGCGGGAGATGATGGAAGAGTCCCTCGAGGCCATCCTCGCTCTGCTCGCCGGAGACGAGCTCGTCACCCGCACCACCGACTGGTTCACCCTCAGGGATGCCCGTCTCCAGCTCCGCCCCTACACCCATCCGTGCTTCGAGGTGGCCGTGGCGGCCCAGGTCTCACCGTCGGGTCCCCGAGCCGCCGGCCGCTTCGGTCTCGCCCTGCTCTCGCTCGGCGCCACGTCCCTCGGCGGGTTCGACGTGCTGGGTTCGCACTGGGGCGTCATGGAGGAGCGGGCCACGGAGTTCGGCACGAGCGTCGATCGACGCAGGTGGCGACTCGTCGGACCCATGCACCTCGCTCCCACCGAGGAGCAGGCCCGCGCCGAGGTCGCATACGGCGTTGGTGAGTGGGTCGACTACTTCCGGCGCGTGGCTGCCCTGGCGCTCGCTCCCGAGACGGACGACTCGACCGAGCTGGTCGATGCGCTCAACGCGTCGGGCATCGCCGTGATCGGCACTCCGGACATGGCGATAACCCAGATCCAGAGGCTCATCGACCAGTCCGGCGGCTTCGGCACCTACCTGTTCATGGCCCACGACTGGGCCGATCGTCTGGCGACGCTGCGATCGTACGAGCTGTTCGCCAAGGAGGTCATGCCCCTCTTCCAGGGGTCGGTCACCCACACGGTCACATCCCGCGACTGGGCTGCCGCGAACCGGCCGCAGTTCATCGGCGCCGCCGGGGCCGCGGTCATGAAGGCCGTCCAGGACCATCACGCCGAGAAGTCCGACACCACCCCCACCTGAGCGCGCCCACCCCGGCGTCCCGTCGCCAACGCGCGTTACCACTTGACATACGGACTGTATGTCTGTGTTAGCATGCCAACTGTCGGTATCCACTCATCGGCGACACCTCCTCGAGAGCCGCCGACGCCCAGGAGGTGGGGGATGGGGTTGCCCCGGGAAGAGACGTTGACCGGCACCGCGGAGGAGCTGGCGCAGTTCGAGGAGCTGGTGCGATCGCTCACCGCGACACAGTGGCAGGCACCGACGAGGTGCGCAGGATG
>DASXYV010000260.1:0-3391 GCA_036502305.1 Acidimicrobiales bacterium | reverse complement strand
GAGGACCTTGAGCCGCGAAGCCATACGGGCCGTCCGGCTGACGACTCCAGGGGACAGGACCTCGGTCCACTCGGCCAGCTCCTGGACGCCGAACACCTTGTCCTGGGCCTTGGCCTGCGCGGATCCGGCGCTGATGGCCCGCAGCCGCTCGACCGGGTCCTCCACCGTGCTCGCCAGCGACACGAGCATGGCGGACACCTGGTTGCCCATCGCTCCCCGCTGCTCCTCCGACCGGACCGAGACCGGAACGGCAGCGACCAGCGAGCGCTCGGGGTGCTCGCCGCGGGCGGCGAGCAGGCCGCGAAGGGCTCCAGCGCACATGGCCAGAATCACGTCGTTGACCGTCCCGCCGAAGGTGTTCTTCACGGTCTTGACCTTGTCCAGGCTGGCCTCGGCGAAGGCGATCCGCCGATGGGCGCTGACGGCGGTCTGGAGCGAGGTGCGGGGGGCGGAGAAGGGCGCCGGCGGGGGCGCCGCGCCCTCCGAGCGGTTGCGCCTGCGCAGGGCGCGGGCAGAGCCGACGGTGCGGGAAGCGAGTCGGGCGACGATGCGGGGCTGGCGGCCGAGCTCACCGACAGCGGCGCGGCCCAGTTCCAACGGCGAGACGCGGTCGGGCTCCCACGGTCGCTCAGGCGGGGTGGTGACCGACTCGGGCGAAGGGTCCAGGAGGGTCGCCGTGATCTCCGCTCCCGAGAGGCCGTCGATGGCGGCGTGGTGGACCTTGGTGACAGCCGCGACCATGCCGCCCTCCAAGCCCTCGACCACGTACATCTCCCAGGGCGGGCGGTGACGATGGAGCGGTCGACCCATCACTTCAGCGGTGAAGTCGGCCAGCTCGGCCACTCCTCCGGGCTCGGGCAGCGCGGCGGGGTGCACGTGATAGTCGAGGTCGAAGTCGGGATCCTCCAGCCACACGGGGTGGTGCAGCCGCAGGGGGATGTCGGCCAAGCGCCGGCGGAACGGGGGGACCAGGTGGAGGCGATCCTCGATCAACTGCCGCACTCGCTCGAACGAGTGCCCCTCCGGTGCCGTCGCCGGATCGAATACGCACGTCTGGCCCACGTGCATGTGCGTGCCCGCGGTCTCGAAATGAAAGAACGCGGCGTCAAATCCCGTCAGTCGCTGCATCGTGGCCACCTCCCCAGCCCCCTCGCCACGCTGTCTCTACCGGATACGACCGGGTGAGGAATTCTCCCCCACGCGTGACGACTTCTCCCTAGCAAGGGCGATTCTCGTACAGGCAGATGCCCCCGTCAAGGGTCGAGCCGGCGGGCGGGCGGGGGCTCGTGCGTTCGTCGGGGCTCCGCCCCTTGACGGGCACCTCTCGTCGCCTCCAACTCGCCATCGCACGTGCTAGACGTGAGGATCCGGGGCGCGGGATCCGCACCGACGCCGCTTGATCGACCTAGCACGGCAGGAACGAGTTTGGCTCGACTGGTACTCACTCGAGAGTGTGGCGAGGGGGTGAGGCAACTCACCCTCAACCGGGCCGACAAGAAGAACGCACTCTCGATCGACCTGCGAGACGAGATGAGCGACGTCCTCGACGCCATGGCGCGCGACGACTCCGTCAAGGTCGTCGTCGTGACCGGCGCCGGCGACACCTTCTCGGCGGGGTTCGACCTGAAAGAGTTCGACGACCTCGACGACGAGGCCCACGCCAGTCGCCTCTGGGAGTCGTCGGACCGCTGGCACCGCACGCTGATCGAGTTCCCGTTGCCGATCGTGGCCGCCGTCAACGGACCAGCCCTGGCCGGCGGGTTCGACCTGGCCGTCATGTGCGATGTCCGCCTGGCAGCGACGACGGCCCGCTTCGCGCACCCCGAGCAAGCCTTCAGTGATGTCGTCTACGGCCCGCTGCACGACCTGGTGGGGGGCGCCGTGGCCCGGGACCTCTGCCTGACCGGTCGATCGGTGGTGGCCGAGGAGGCGCTCGGGCTGCAGCTGGTGTCGATGGTGGTGCCTCGCGAAGTCCTCGAGCGTGAGGCGTTGGCGGTGGCATCACGCATCAGCCGGGCACCGCGTGACGTCCTCCTGCGCACCAAGGCGAAGGCGATCCGGCGCGCCGGCGTCTCGGGGCCGACGCTCGATCTGTGACGCTCGTCAGGAATCGATCCCGCCTCGGTCGGGCGGCAACGCCGTGACGGCAAGGACGCAGGCAAGGATGCCGAGCGGAACGGACGCCGCGGCCGCGCCCCAGGCGTCGTGGGCGAACCCGCTGGCGATCGCCCCGCCCAGGTAGACGGCGACGACCGCGACCTGGAGTCCGCGTCGCACCTTCGGGCCGGCGACCCCGGTCGGCTCGGCCACCGGGCCGGGCCGACCTCGGCCAACCGGCCTGCGGCCGCGCAGCCAGGACGCCACGCCGGCGGTGATGCCCGTCCAGGTCCCGGTGATGTAGGTCGTCGCCACGCCGGGCACGCCTAGGCGGGCCACCGCCGCGCTCTGCACGCCCATCGCGGTACCGGCCACGGCGATGAGCCCGTCACGCACCGCTCCGGTGGGTGCCGAGCCGGCCACCATCCACCACCCCAGCAGGCCGGCGAGGAGGGCCACCTCCCCGATCAGGGCAGCCGACACCGATCGCAGGCCGCTCTTTCGCGACGGCGCCAGGCCGACCAGGGTGGCGCCGACGACGAACCCGCCGAGGGCTGCCGCCGACCGGCCAGCTGCACCGGCGTCACGCTGGGCCACCGCCACCCCCAGCAGCACCGTGTTCCCCGTCATGTTGGCCGTGAACACCCGATCCAACCCCAGGTAGCTGATGGCATCGGTGGAGCCCGCGACCAGCGTGAGCCCCAGCACCAGAGCGCCACGGCGAACCGCGGACGGCTCGGGAAGGGCATTCGGGTCGCGGGTCAACGCTCGGCAGTGACGGTAGGCAAGGGACCGACCTCGGGCCCGAGCATACGGCAGGTCGGGTCCGAGAGCGGGAACGTCGCGACGGTCGACGCGGGAGGCCGCCCGACGACCTGAATGGGCATACCGAGGTGTCCCGATGCGATGCTGCACGAGTGCAACACTTCACGCGCAACGGATTGACATTCGACGTGACCGACTTGGGGCCGCCAGAGGCCGAGCCGGTCGTGCTCCTTCACGGCTATCCCCAGAGCTCGGCGTCGTGGCGGTCGATCGCTCCCGGGCTGGTGGCCGCCGGCTATCGGGTCCTGGCCCCAGATCAACGAGGCTACTCACCGGGGGCGAGACCTCCGGAGCGTCGCGCCTATGTCATGACCGAGCTCGTGGGCGACGTCCTGGCCCTGGCCGATCAGGCCGGCGTCGACCGCTTCCATGTCGTCGGCCACGACTGGGGTGGCGCCGTGGCGTGGGCGCTGGCGACCGACCACGCCGACCGGCTTCGCACGCTCACGGTCCTGTCGACACCACACCC
>DASXYV010000259.1:0-11349 GCA_036502305.1 Acidimicrobiales bacterium | reverse complement strand
CCGCGAAGAGTACCAGCGACGGCCGCTAGCCCCCCGCTTTCGCGGGAGCCTTGCGCTTGCCGCCCTTTGCCGGAGTACCCGAGCGCTTGGGCTTCGCGGCGGGCTTCTCCTCGCCCGCGGCTGCGAGGCTCGCCTCGAGCGCGGCCATCAGGTCGGGCGCAGCGGCAGGCTCCTCGGCCTGCGGCTGGACGGCGATCTTCTCGCCGGCCGCCTTGCGCTCGATCAGGTTGAGCACCTGCTCTCGGTACTGGTCATGGAAGGCATCGGGGTCCCACGCGGCCGATAGCGACTCGATCAGCTGCTCAGCCATCTTCAGCTCGCGGTCGCTCACTGGAGCCTCGTCGACCGACTCGAGCTCATCGACGCGATCGGGCGAGAGGACCTCGTCCCCCCAGAGCATGGTCGTAAGCGTCAGCACGTCGCCGGTCGGACGCAGCGCGCACAGCTGCTGCTTTGACCGCAGCACCACGCGCCCGATCCCGACCTTGCCCGACTCGCGCATCGAGTCGAGCAGCAGGCGGTACGCCTTCGCGCCACCCGCGCTCGGCGCGAGGTAGTACGAGTGGTCGTAGTAGATCGGGTCGATTTCCGCCAGGTCGACGAACTCCTCGATATCGATCGTCTTGGTCGCCTTGAGATCGAGGGCGTCGAGCTCGTCGGGCTCGATCGTCACGTAATGATCCGGAGTCACCTCGTACCCCTTGACGATGTCCTCGTACGGGACCTCCTCGTCGGTCGAGGGGTCTACGCGCTTCTGGCGGATGCGCACGCCGGTCTTGCTCGAGAGCTGGTGGAACCGCACCGTCTTCGGCGAGGTCGCCGAATACAGCTTCACGGGCACGTTGACCAGCCCGAAGCTGATCGATCCGCTCCAGATAGCCCTGGCCACCTCATCACCTCACTCTCCGGCCCAGCTCTCCCGATTCTCCCAAATTCGCCGCGCGTACCCCACACCGGCGGCGGGAAGAGCCGATCCCGCCCGCCGCCGGCCGCAGGTTCATCGCCGGGCGCCCGCTGTCAGCTGGTCGAGCACGGCCCGGGCCGCCCGGCGACCCTGGCCGATGCAGGCGGGGATCCCCACCCCTCCGTATGAGGCCCCGGCGGCGACCAGGCCCGGCTGTGCGGCCAGGGCGGCCTGGATGCGGGCCACCCGCTCGAGGTGCCCGACCTGGTACTGCGGAAAGGCGCGGGGCCAGCGAGTGATGGAGACGGCGTCGGGGCGGGCGGGGATGCCCATCGCCTCGCGCAGCTCGGCCTGCAAGCGGTCCACGAGCTCGTCATCGGCCATGTCCCGGGCGCGGTCGTCTCCCCACCGGCCGGCTGATACCCGGAGCAGGTTCTTGCCGGGCGGAGCGAGGTGCGGCCACTTGGCCGACAGCCAGGTGCACGCGGTCATGAGGCGCCCGTCCACCCGGGGAACGAGAAACCCACTGACTCCCGGCGTCATCGAGACGGCGTTGGACGGATAGGCGAGGGTGACGAGGACAACCGACGCGTGCTCGACGGCGTCGAGCTCGGTCGCCGTCTCCGGTAGGTGGGACGCCACCAGGTCGGCCGCGACGAAGGACGGCACGGTCAGCACGACAGCGTCGGCCACGACGGGCGCGTGCGGTGTGCCCACCTGCCACCGCCCCTCTGCTCGCTCGAGCTTCTCGACCGGCGCTGCGGTGCGCAGCTCGACGCCGCGCTCGGTCAGCTCGGCGGACAGCGCCTGGACGAGCTGGCCGAGGCCGCGACGGGGGGCGAGGAAGACCGGGGTGGGTGCGGCGCCCGGTTCGCGTGGTGGCGGTTGGAGGCCGCGCAGCAGGCTTCGGTGCCCGCGTCTCGCCGCATCGAGCTGTGGCGCGGTGGCAGCCAGGCTCAGCTGCTCGGTCGACCCGGCATGGATGCCGCCCAGGAGTGGGTCGACCAGGCGCTCGCGGACCTCGAGACCGAAGCGCGCGTCGATGAGGGCGGCGACGGAGCGGTCGCCGGCGGAGGCGTCGGCGGGGAGGACGAGGTCGAGGCCGGCGCGGGCCAGCCCCGTGGGCGAGACGATCTTCGAGGCCCAGAGCGTCCGAAGCCGCGTCGGCACCCCCAGCACGGTGTCGTCAGGCAGGCGGCGCAGATGGCCCCGCGTCCAGATGAGGGCGGTGTTGGTGGACGGAGCGACGAGCTCCTCGCCCAGCCCGAGCTCCCGGCACAGGGCGACGGCGTCAGGCACGCGGGCGAGGAAGGCGTCGGGCCCGGCGTCGACCGGCTCGCCGGCGAGATCCTGGAAGTCGATCTTGCCGCCGAGGCGCGTCCCCGCCTCGAGCACCGTCACCCGGACGGGACGGCCGGCGGCCGCGGCTTGCGAGAGCTCCCACGCCGCCGCCAGTCCGGTGATGCCTCCGCCGACAACCACCACCTCGCCGTCGTGCGTCACCCGACGCGGCCCTCCTCGTGGACCAGGTCCACGATCCGGTGCAGCACGTCGGGGTCGGTCTCGGGTAGCACGCCGTGGCCCAGGTTGAACACGTGGCCCGGTCGGCCTTCAGCCTCGGCCAACACCTTGCGCGCCTGGGGGGCCACGACATCCCACGGCGCCAGGCAACTGGCCGGGTCGAGGTTGCCCTGGACGGCCCGCCCTGGACCGACGCGCTGTCGGGCTGCCTCCAGGGGAACCCGCCAGTCGACCCCGACCACGTCCGCGCCGGCGGCAGCCATGAGCGACAGCAGCTCTCCGGTGCCGACCCCGAAGTGGATGCGGGGCACGCCCAGGTCGGCCAGCCCCGTGAAGATCCGCCTGGTGGCCGGCAGGACCAGGTCCCGATAGTCGTCGGGGGACAGGATGCCGATCCAGCTGTCGAAGAGCTGGATGGCGGTGGCGCCGGCCAGCACCTGGGCCCGCAGCGAGGCCAGGGCCAGGTCGGCGAGCAGCTCTGCCAGCTGTGACCAGGTCGGCGGGTCGGTCCGCATCAGGGTCTTGGTGCGGGCGTAGGTGCGCGACGGCCCGCCCTCGATCAGGTAGCTGGCCACCGTGAACGGGCCGCCGGCGAAGCCGATCAGGGGGACGTCCAGCTCCTGCACCACGAGCCGCACCGCGTCGAGCACGTAGGGGATGTCCTTCTCCGGCTCGAGGGGCCTGAGGCGGCCCAGATCGGCCCGACCCGAGAACGGGCTGTCGACGACCGGACCCACCCCAGGCACCACGTCGACGCCGAATCCGATGGACGCGACCGGGACCACGATGTCCGAGAACAGGATGGCGGCGTCGACGCCGTAGCGCCTGACCGGCTGGAGGGTCAGCTCGGCGGCCAGCTCGGGGTGGGCGATGGCCTCCAGGATGCTTCCGTCACCGCGCAGCGCCCGGTACTCGGGCAGTGACCGACCAGCCTGGCGCATGAACCAGACCGGAACCCGATCGCCGGGCCGGAGCCGGCAGGCCCGCAGGAACGGGGAGTCCTCGAGCGGCACGCGGCGACGTTACCTGCGCCGACAGCGGAGTCGCCGCCGGGCGTTCGGCGACAGCGCTGAACGGTATTAGGATCGCCCTTCCCGCCAACGGTGGACCGACCCCGGACCTGCCGGTGCCCCATCCCGACCTCCAGAGCGAGCAGGCCTACATCGACCACGCCTACGAGCGGCTGGCGGCCATGCGCGATGCCGCCCGGCGTCGGCTCGAGGCTGTCCTCGACCAGGGCAAGGGCGGCACCCACCAGGCCAGGCAGGAGCGGGACGTCATCGTCCGCACGAGCCTCCAGCGGCTCGACCAGTTGGAGATCGGCCGTCACGCCCTGTCCTTCGGCCGCATCGACCGGGCCGTCCCCGAGGGGGCGGGCGCCGGCCCGGGGGCGGGTGCCAACGCCGGTGAGGCGTTCTACATCGGTCGGCTGGCGGTCTCCGGAGCCGACCACGAGCCGCTGGTGGTGGACTGGCGGGCGCCCATTGCCGAGCCCTTTTACCGGGCCACGGCCCGTCATCCCATGGGTCTCGTCCGCCGACGGCACTTCTCGACCGACGGCCGGCGGCTGCTGGGCATCGAGGACGAGCTCCTCACGCTCCCATCGGGGCAGCCGGGCGGCGAGGACGGGCTGGCCGATGGTGACACCGAGGGCCGTGTCGGGTCCGGCGCGCTGCTGGCGGCCCTGGAGCGGACCCGTTCCGGCCACATGCGTGACATCGTGGCGACCGTCCAGCGGGAGCAGGACGAGATCATCCGGGCTCCGCTGCCCGGCGTGGTCGTCGTCCAGGGCGGCCCCGGCACGGGGAAGACTGCGGTCGCCCTCCATCGCGCCGCCTACCTGCTGTACACCCACCGCTTCCCTCTCGAGCGCCAGGGCCTGCTCGTCGTGGGGCCGAACCGGGTGTTCCTCCGCTACATCGAGCAGGTCCTTCCGTCACTCGGTGAGACCGGCGTCGTGCTGAGCACGGCCGAGAGCCTGGTACCCGGCGTGGAAGCCCGGGGATCGGACGACCCGAGCACGGCAGCCCTGAAGGGTGAGATCCGCATGGCCACGCTGATCGCCCGGGCGGTGCGGGACCGGGAACGACCGCTGGCCCGCGACGTCGAGGTGCCCTTCGGATCCGCGGTGCTCCGTTTCACGGTCCAGGACTCGGCCGAGGTGGTGACCGCGGTCCGCCGGCGTCCGGGCACCCACAACTCCAGGAGGCGACAGCTGGAGAGCCTTGTCGGGCGCCGCCTGCTGGCCCACTACCGGCAGTCCTTGGCGCGCGCCGGCGCCGCCGACCGCGTGGCCGGCTTCGAGCTGGAGGACGACGAGTTCATCAGCGACGTCCGCCGGGTGCCGGCCCTGGCCGAGGCGCTCGACCGTATGTGGCCCCGCCTGCGACCCGAAGAGCTGCTCCACGACCTCTACGGGGCGCCGGCCCTCCTGCGGCTGGCCGGCCGCAAAGCCGGGCTGGCTGATCCTGAGCTGGGCGCCCTCCGTCGGCCCAGGAGCAGCTCGCTGGACGAGATCCCCTGGTCGGTCGCTGACCTCCCCCTCATCGACGAGGCCCGGGTGCTGTTGGGTCCGGTGTCGTCCGGCGGCGAGGACGAGCCCCGCTCGTACGGCCACATCGTGGTGGACGAGGCCCAGGACCTGTCGCCGATGCAGCTGCGCATGGTGTCGCGCCGCTCGCTGTCGGGGTCTATGACCGTCGTCGGCGACCTGGCCCAGGCGACCGGTCCGGTGGCGCCCACGGCTTGGACCGAGGTCCTGGCCCACCTGGCACCCGGACGATCGGCGCGGACGGTGGAGCTGAGCGTCAATTACCGCACGCCCAACGAGGTGATGAGGGTGTCGGGCAACGTCCTCCGGGTGGCGGCACCGTGGGTCCGCCCCCCTCGCTCGGTGCGGGTGACCGGTGAGACCCCGGCCCTGGTCGCCGCCGATCCCGGCGGCCTCGTCGCCGAGGTCGTGGCGCGGGCGGACGGCGAGGCGGCGTTGGTCCCCGGTGGCACCGTGGGCGTCGTGGCTCCCGGCTCGCTGGTGCCGGCGCTGTCGGAGGGGCTGCGCAGGGCCGGCCTCTCGTTCGGCGAGGCCCGCCGAGACGGGCTCGACTTCGCCATTACCGTGGTCCCCGTCGACGTGGTGAAGGGCCTCGAGTTCGACTCGGTGATCGTGGTGGAGCCGGCCTCGATCGTCGACGAGGAGCCCCAGGGCCTGCGGGCTCTCTACGTGGCCTTGACCCGTGCCACGAGGCGCCTGACGGTCGTTCACGAGCGGCCCCTGCCGTCGGCCATGTCGCCCTCCACTGGCCCGCCGGAGCCGGTCGGCGCCGATGTGATTGGTAGTGGCCCCTTCGACTAAGAACTGGACTCGTGACTCAGGCCATCCCGGTCGAGGGGACCCCGGGCTTCGGACCGGCGCACGCCAAGCGTCCGTCCATGGTGGGCGTCGGGACCATCATCTGGCTGGCCTCCGAGCTCATGTTCTTCAGCGGGCTGTTCGCGTCCTACTTCACCATCCGCGCCCACGACGGGAACCCCTGGCCGCCCACGGCGACCCACGTCGATCCCATCCGTGCCGGCATCTTCACCTTCATCCTGGTCATGTCCAGCGTGACCATGCAGCACGCCGTCTGGCAGGAGGAGAAGGTCCTCCGGAGCTCAGCCCGCTTCTGGACGATCATGAGCTTCCTGCTGGGTGCGGCGTTCGTCGCCAACCAGCTGTTCGAGTGGCTGACTGTCGACTTCACCCCGAAGACGAACGCCTACGGGTCGATGTTCTTCATGATGACGGGCCTGCACGCGCTCCACGTCACCCTCGGCCTGCTGGCCATGATCGCTCTGCTGGGCCGCATGATCGGCCCCCGCGGCGACCCGGGCGAGATACCCGCGTTCCAGGCCGTCGCCTACTACTGGCATTTCGTCGACATTGTTTGGGTAGGTCTCTACGCCTCTCTGTTCCTCCTCCACTAGACCGTGATGCGAAATCGGCTCCTCCTCCCCGCTGCCCTGGTGGCCTTCGTGGTCGCCGTGGGCCTGCTGTCGTTCGCCGGCAGCCCGACGCCGGCGCGGGCCCAGCCGTCCACGGCTCCCACCACGACTCCGGGCGGGGCCGCATCGACGTCGACCTCTGTCGCCAACCCGTCGACCACCTCGTCGACGCTTCCCGTTCCCGCCGCCCTGTCGAGCGTGGGACAGCCGCTCTTCGTCAACAACTGCTCCAGCTGTCACGGACTGAATGCCGAGGGAACCAACCGCGGCCCGAACCTCGTCGGGCTCGGCGCCGGCACCGTCGACTTCTGGGTCTCGACGGGACGGATGCCGCTCGCCTACCCGGGGGCCCAGGCGGTGCGGAAGCCGGTGCTGTTCAGCCGGCCCCAGCAGCTCGCCATCGTCTCCTACGTCACGTCGCTCGGCGCCGGTGGCCCGGGCATCCCCGCGGTGAACACCCAGTCGGCCAGCGAGTCGAACGGCAACGACGTGTTCGGGTTGAACTGCGCCGGCTGCCACGTCATCACCGGAGTGGGCGACGCCCTTGCCAACAGCGCCTTCGCCCCGTCCCTCTACCAGGCGTCGCCGACCCAGATCGCCGAAGCCATCCGGACAGGGCCGGGGAACATGCCCCGCTTCGGGCCCGGCACCCTGAGCGACCAGGAAGTGAACGACGTGGTCCGCTACGTGACCTACCTGCAGCACCCCGCCAACCCGGGAGGTGAGGGGCTCGGTCACGTGGGACCGGTGACCGAGGGCTTCCTCGCCATCGTGGTGGGCCTCGGTGTGCTGATACTCGCGGCCTACTGGATCGGGATCAGAGCAGGAGCGAGCACGTGAGCCCAGGCGGCGAGGATGAGAGCGGGAGCGACCACGTGAGCTCGGGCGACGGGGGCGGCGGCACCGCTGGCCCGGGCGGCACGGGCTCCGGCGGTGGGACGGCCACAGCGGTGGAGGACCTGCGCCTCGAGATCCCGGTCGAGCGCCCGCGCCGGATCGAGAGATTCGTCGCCCTGTGCTTCGTCGTCAGCGTTCTGGCCACCATCGGCTTGGCCATCACCTATTCGCTGGGCGGCCAGAACCAGGCTGAGGGCGCCCTGCTGGGGGTGGGCCTGGCCGGGATCGGCATCGGCGTCGCCGGCTGGGGCAAGTACCTCATGCCCCAGGGCCCCTTCGTCGAGGACCGTCACGAGCTGCCGACGACCGAGCAGGACAAGCGGGCCTTCGGCGCCTCCTTCTCCCGGGGCAAGGTGGCCGTCGAGCGGCGGGGCTTTCTCGGCAAGCTCCTGGGGGCGGCGATCGGCGTCTTCTCGATCGTCGGGATCTTCCCGTTCCTCCGGTCCCTGTACAACCCCCGGCCGGGGAACGCCCTCGACTTCACCCAGTTTCGCCGGGGCTCGAGGTTGGTGCGCATCGACGGCCATCCCGTCACGGCCGACGACGTCGAGGTGGGCGGGGTCTTGACCGTGTTTCCCGAGGGTCACGAGGGCGACGCCGTCTCGCAGACCCTCCTCATCAGGGCGTCGTCGGTGCCCATCACCACGCTGCCCGGGCGGGAGACCTGGTCACCGCACGGCTACCTCGCCTACTCCAAGCTGTGCACCCACGCGGGCTGTCCCGTGAGCCTCTACCAGCAGCAGGTCCAGCAGCTCCTCTGCCCCTGCCATCAGTCGGTGTTCACGATCCTCAACGGCGCCCGACCGATCTTCGGCCCAGCGCCCCGCCTTCTTCCCCAGCTCCCAATCATGGAGAACGGTGACGGATTCCTGAGAGCCCAATCGGACTACCAGGAGCCGGTCGGGCCTGGCTACTGGGAGCGCAACACGTCGACGACGTTGAACCCACCGAAGAAGGCTGCGGGACAGTGATCAAGCGACCGACGATGAAGTCCCGCGACGAGCCGCGTCCCTCGATCGAGGACCGCACCATCGAAGGGGCGCGGTGGCTCGACGACCGGTTCGGCATTGCCCGGTTCGGCAGGACCACGCTGAACAAGATCTTCCCGGACCACTGGTCCTTCCTGCTCGGCGAGATCGCCATGTACTCCTTCGTGATCCTCATCATCACGGGGATCTTCCTCACCCTGTTCTTCGTGCCGTCGACCCACGAGGTCATCTACAACGGCAGCTACGTGCCGTTGCGGGGGCAGCGGGTCTCGGAGGCCTACCAGTCGACGGTGGACATCAGCCTCAACGTGCGGGCCGGCATGGTGATGCGCCAGATGCACCACTGGGCGGCCGACATCTTCGCCGCCGCAGTGGTCGTGCACCTGTGCCGGATCTTCTTCACCGGGGCCTTCCGCCGCCCCCGGGAGCTCAACTACATGATCGGGCTCACCATGCTGATCATGGTCATCATCAACGGGTTCATCGGGTACTCGCTGCCAGACGACCAGATCTCGGGCGCGGGCCTGCGCATCGCCTTCTCGATCTTCCTGTCCCTCCCGATCATCGGGACGTGGGGGGCGTTCCTGCTGTGGGGCGGCAACTTCCCCGGCAACGGCGACATCATCCCCCGCTTCTACTCCCTGCACATCCTCATCATCCCCGCCGTCATCGCCATCCTCCTCGCCGCCCACCTGGGGATCATGTGGCACCAGAAGCACACCGACTTCCCCGGCAAGGGGAAAACGAACCGAACCGTGGTGGGGTCGTCCTTCTGGCCGACCTATGTGGCCAAGACGACCGGGTACTTCTTCATCATCTTCGCCGGCCTGGCCCTCCTCGGGGGCCTGTTCCAGATCAACCCCATCTGGCTCTACGGCTCCTACCAGCCTTTCAAGGTCAGCTACGCGGTGCAGCCCGACTGGTACATGGGGTGGCTGGACGGCGCCCTGCGGATCATGCCCGCCTGGGAGACCCAGTTCGCCAGCCGGTACCTGATCTCGGCGCCCTTCTACCCAGCGGTCCTCCTGCCCGGGCTCACCTTCGGCATCCTCTACGCCTGGCCCTTCATCGAGGCCCGGTTCACCAAGGAGAACCGGATGGAGCACCACCTGCTCGACCGGCCCCGCGATCGACCCGTTCGCACCGGGCTCGGGGTCGGCGTCCTGTCCTTCTACGTCATGCTCTTCCTGGCCAGCTCGACCGACGTCCTGGCCAACACGCTCAAGGTGTCCCTCAACGGGGTGTTGTGGACGTTCCGCATCGGGACACCGACGATTCCCATCGTGGTGGGCCTGGCGACCTACCAGATCTGCAAGGAGCTGTCGCGTGCGCCCAGCGCGGGACTGCGCAAGCGGTCGGCCGTGGTGGTGCGGTCGACCGAGGGCGGCTACACCACGGTCCCGGCCGACATCCGCCCGGGCGACAGGGAAGGGGAGCCGCCGCCCGAGGCGCTGCCCGAAGAGGCGGTGGGCCGCGGCGTCGGAGTTGGTACCGGCGGTCGGGAGGAGCCCGGCGAGGAGGAGGTCGGCGTCGCGCCTGTCCGCTCGGACGCGACCGCCGTCAAGCCCCCTCGCCGGTTCAGCGGCCTCCTGCGCCCCTGGCACGGCCCCGCTAGCGGCGGCTGAGCGGCTGCTGCGCTCGCACCCGCGCGGGCGATCCGGCCCGGTCGCAGCGGCGGCGTTCTACGAAACGCGCCGGGCCTCTCACCCTGTGCGTTCACCCGCTCTCGCGGCGTGCTCAGGCGGTGTCGCCGCGGCGGCGCCTCTGCTCTACCGGCTTCTGACCGACGGGCTCGGCCGGAGCGTCACCCGACCGTAGGGGCCCAGAGGGAGCGGCGCCGTCGGGTGGTTGCCCTTTCGTCAGAAGGGCGGCCACACGACGGTGACGTCTCCTCGCTGCCCTCCGGCGGGGATTCTGTTGCTCAGACGGTGCCGCCGCGGCGGCTCTCGACGACGACGCCGATGATGCCCGAGATGAGCATGCTGCCGCCCAGGACCCCGAGCCAGGCGCCGAACACGAATGCTGACGCCGAGATGCCGGCGCCGATGCCGAAGACGAAGGGCCAGATGCTGGAGTCGGGAAAGGCCCCGATGTTCCCGGCCCCTTCGTCGAGCCCGGCGTCGTCGCGGTCCTCGGCCCGGGGGCGCATGCGCCTGGACCACCACAGCAGGTAGCCCCCCGGGAGCAGCCCCAGGAAGGCGGTGAAGATGAGCAGCACGCTCCCGGCCTGCTCATAGGACCCGAACCAGTACATGGCGCAGACGGCGGCGAAGAAGACGGCCACGCCGACGAGGAACCGGGCCTCGACGATCCAGGCCCGCCGGTGGCGGGTGAACGCCTTGTCCTCGGGAATGGTGCCCTCGGGCGGGACGCTGCTCATCGAACGGTGACCCCTGTGGGCCCCTCCAGGCCTGGGGCGTCAGGCTCTCCGTGGTTCATGTCCCACACGGGACGCTCGGACCGGATGAGGGGGAGCCGCTCGAAATTGTGGTGGGCGGGCGGCGAGTCGGCTGCCCACTCCAGGGTGTGCCCGTCCCACGGGTTGGCACCGGCAGGTATCGGTCGGCGCCACGAGACGTAGAAGTTGATCAGGAGACACACCACGGACAGGAACAGGATGTAGGCGCCCGCGGTCGAGATGCGGCTGAGCATGGTGAACCCGTCGGTGGGCGAGTAGACGGCGATGCGGCGGGGC
This sequence comes from Acidimicrobiales bacterium, assembly GCA_036502305.1. Taxonomy (GTDB): domain Bacteria; phylum Actinomycetota; class Acidimicrobiia; order Acidimicrobiales; family AC-9; genus AC-9. The sequence continues at coordinate 362 of DASXYV010000259.1, read as the reverse complement.
ATGCCCTTGAGCCCGAGCAGGTACTGGGGCATGAAGGTGACGGTGAACCCGACCAGCGTCAGCCAGAAGTGCCACTTGCCCCAGCGCTCGTGGAGCTTGCGCCCGGTGATCTTGGGATACCAGTAGTAGATGCCGGCGAAGCCGGCGAACACGGCCGTCCCGAACAGCACGTTGTGGAAGTGGGCGACGACGAAGTACGTGTCGTGGACGAAGAAGTCGACCGGCGGCGAGGCGAGGAGCACGCCCGAGAGGCCGCCCAGCAGGAATGTCACCAGGAAGCCGATGGCGAAGAGCATCGGCGTCTCGAAGGTGAGCTGGCCGCGCCACATCGTCCCGATCCACGCGAAGAACTTGATCCCCGT
>DASXYV010000258.1:0-3611 GCA_036502305.1 Acidimicrobiales bacterium | reverse complement strand
CGATGTAGTCGGCGTCGCGGCCGATGGTGATGGCGCCGCGCCGACCTCGGCGCGCCAGGCCGGCGGAGGCGACCGGGCCGCCAAGATCCAAGCAGCGAGGGAGGCCAAGGCGGCGCGCCAGGCCGGAGGCGGAGGGGACGGCGGGGCCGAGGAAAAGGCCCGCCCGGGAGGCGGGATGGATGACAAGGAGGCGAGGGCGGAGCGCCTGGCCGCCAGGGCCAAGGCAGCACGAGAAGCAAAGGCGGCCCGGCAGGCCGACGGGACCCAGACCGCCCGGATCCCACCCAGCGCCGCGCCTGCTGGCGACGACACATCCAACGACAATGGCGACAACGGCGACGACGACAGTGACGACGACGGCGAGCGTCCGCAGCGCGGCGGCCGGCGCGCGGCCCGGAGCCGACTGGAGAACCCCGGCTACTACCGGGACTTGAAGCGGGGTGGCGAGTACCACGCGCACAACAAGGACGTCGTCGACGCGCTGAACGGCATGACGGCGGCCCACCTGCTCCAGCAGGCCATCCGCGGTGACCGCGAGGACATCTACGTCAAGTTCGCCGAGCTCGTGAACGGCAGGCCGCCGACCGAGCTTCGGGACCTGCTGGAGCTGGTCCCGATCGGCCCCGCTGTTCCCGTCGACGAGGTGGAGCCGGCCGCCGAGATCGCCAAGCGCTTCTCGACCGGCGCCATGTCCCACGGCTCGCTCTCGGCCGAGGCCCATGAGACCCTCGCCGAGGCCATGAACCTCATCGGTGGGCGGTCGAACTGTGGTGAGGGAGGCGAGGATCCGTTCCGTTACCTCACGCGGGGTCAGCCCTCAGGAGACAAGAACAGCCGCATCAAGCAGATCGCCTCCGGCCGCTTCGGTGTCACACCCCAGTACTGCACCTACGCAGACGAGCTCCAGATCAAGATCGCCCAGGGGTCCAAGCCGGGCGAGGGTGGACAGCTCCCGGGCCACAAGGTCTCCGAGGAGATCGCCCGGCTGCGCCACACCCAGCCGGGTGTCTCGCTCATCTCGCCCCCGCCGCACCACGACATCTACTCGATCGAGGACCTGGCCCAGCTCATCTTCGACCTGAAGCAGGTGAACCGCCACGCCGACGTGTCGGTGAAGCTCGTTGCCTGCGACGGCGTGGGCACCGTCGCCGCCGGCGTCGTCAAGGCGCTGGCCGACGTGGTGCAGGTGAGCGGTTGCAACGGCGGCACGGGCGCCTCTCCCCTCTCCTCCATCAAGCACGCCGGCATGCCCTGGGAGACGGGACTGGCCGAGACCCAGAGCGTGCTCATCGAGAACGGCCTACGGGACCGCGTCCGCCTGCGGGTCGACGGCGGGTTCATGACGGGTCGCGACGTGTTGATCGCCGCCCTCCTCGGCGCCGACGAGTACTCGTTCGGGACAGCCGCCATGCTGGCCGAGGGCTGCATCATGCTGCGCGCTTGCCACCGCGACACCTGCAGCACGGGCATCGCCACCCAGCGCTCGAACCTCCGGGCCAAGTTCGCCGGCACGCCTGAAGGCGTCGCCGCCTACCTGCTCTTCGTTGCCGGGGAAGCCCGCACCCTCATGGCCTCGATCGGCCTGCGCAGCTTCGAGGAGGCGATCGGCCGGGTGGAGTGCCTGCGCCAGCGGGCGACCGAGGACGAGCGGATCGACACCGTCGACTTGGGATCGCTCCTCGTCCCCCCCGCCGACGGCTCGGCCCCCCGACGGTTCGTGGCCAGCGTTCCCATCCAGCGCCCGCGGTCCCAGCTCGGCGATCGGCTGGAGGCCGACGCCTTCCGGACCGTCTGGGAGGGTCGGGACATCGAGCTGTCATACCCGATCACCAACGGTGACCGGGCCGTTGGGGCGTCGCTCGGGGGAACGGTCGCCCTCGAGTGGGGCGGGCGGGCGCCGCTCGGCACGGCGGTGGCCCGTTTCGACGGAGCTGCCGGCCAGAGCTTCGGAGCCTTCCTCACTCACGGCATCGAGCTCGAGCTGGTGGGTGAAGCCAACGACTACGTGGGCAAGGCCATGGGCGGCGGACGGATCGTCATACGTCCGCCCGGCAACGACGCCGGCGACCCGGTGCTCGCCGGCAACACCTGCCTCTACGGCGCGACCGACGGCTGGGTGTTCATCGCCGGCTCGGCGGGCGAGCGCTTCGCCGTGCGCAACTCCGGTGCCACCGCCGTGGTGGAGGGCGCCGGCGACCACGCCTGCGAGTACATGACGGGTGGGACCGTCGTCATCCTGGGCCCAGTGGGCTACAACCTCGGCGCAGGGATGACGGGTGGCGCCGCCTACGTGTGGGATCCGCGCGCCCTGCTCCCGGCCCGGCTCAACACCGCACTGGTCGCCATCGGTCGCCCCGACTCCCAACACGTCGACGAGCTCCGGTGGCTGGTGGAGTGCCACCACGAGCTCACCGGCTCGACCCGAGCGGCGTCGCTGCTCGGCAACTGGAGCGCGTTCACCGACCAGGTCTGGCTCGTGGCCCCAGTCGATCGGATCGCCGGCATCACCACCCAGCAGGCGGGGCGGGTCGCGGCCAGCGCCTGAGCCTGCACCGCCGGCCGGTCAGGTCTCTGTTCCACCTTTGGTCGAATGCGAAGCCAGGTGCAGTCCGTCGGCGACGAAACCCGCGCGTCGACGGAGCTCACGTCTTGGTCGACGTGCGCTTCGTGGTCCTTTGGCGGGCTCCCCCAGCCGGGCCAGCGCCGGCCCGGCGGCCCGCCCCGGCCTCCGGATCGGGCTCGGCAGCCTCCTTCTGATGACCGGCAGGCAAGGCTCGGGCGATCTCCTCGGCCGTCGGCTCCCGCGGCAAGCGCGCCTCCGGCGGGAGAAGGTCGACGATGGCGGCCATGATTCGCTCGGTATCGGCCTCGGCGTCGACCAGCTCGAGGCGCACCGGACGACCCACCCGTGTGCGCACCGGGGGCGGGTGCACGACGTTGGTCAGGTTGGGTATCCGGGACGAGCGGGGCCACACCGCCTCCGTTCCCCAGAGCCCGATGGGGATGACGGGAGCGCCGGTCATGGCGGCCAAGCGAGCGGCCCCGGTTCTTCCCTTGAGGACCGGGTCGAAGAAGTCGCGGCCGCGCGGGATGGTCCCCTGAGGCTGGATGGCCACGAGGTCGCCGGCCTCCAGCGCACGGGCAGCCTCGCGCAGCGGTTGGTCGGAGCCGCTCCCGCGCTCGACCCGTATCCCTCCCATGGCCGTCGCCATGGGGCCGATCACTGGCGCGTCGAAGACCTCCTTCTTGCCCAGGTAGCGAAGCGGGCGCCCGCTCTTCAAGACGGTGAGGCCGAGCGCCACCACGTCGAAATAGCTGCGGTGATTGGCCACCAGCACGGCCGGGCCGTGCTTGGGAATGTGGCTCACGTCACCGATGTCGAGCCGGACGAACGGCAGCAGCTGCGGGTGCAGCACCAGTCGCATGAGATCGAGGGGTTCCAAGCCCATGAGCTTCGGCACCCCCGGGGGTACGTCAAGGTGGAGCACGGGCCAGCGCTGGAGCAGGGCCAGCGGCAGCAGGCGGAGGTCAGGGTTCACGGCGTGGGGGTGCCCGACGGCCGACAGCAGGGGAAGGTCGTACACACTGTCGGAGTAGGCGAAGCTCTCCTC
>DASXYV010000257.1:0-1725 GCA_036502305.1 Acidimicrobiales bacterium | reverse complement strand
GGCCCGCACGTTCCGGCCGTGCCCGCATCGTTCGTAGCAGCGCCGCACGCCTCGTACCTGCTTGCGCACGTTTCGTAGTGGACAAACTTCCCTCCGTGGCGCAGTGTGGGCGTGTGGGGGTGGCCGCCGCCCCCAAGGGGGAGGAAACCCATGCCCAAGCGCGCCGCTGCCCAGGCCAAGCCGCCGGAGGCCTCCTCGCCGCCGGACCCGTCGTCGAGGGTGCTCACCGCTCGCCAGGCCACGCACCTCGCCAGCGTGTCGGGCGTGGACGTCGAGAGCCTCGCCGGCAAGACCCACGGCGACCTCGAGGACATCCTCCGGCACCGGATCGACCCGCTGCTCCTCTTCTACCGGAAGGTCTGCGGCCGGGTGGTGCGCTGGAACCCGGCCACCCACCTCTACGAGGGTGTCCCCAACGCCACCGTCACGGTGGAAGACACGGACTGCTGGTTCCTCGGCTTCTTCCCGGTCGAGAACCCGTGGTGGTGGCTGTGGCCGTTCCACTGCTCGCGCGAGGACATCGCCAGCGTGCGGACCGACGAGTGCGGCAACTTCTGCGTCCTGGTCCCCCGCTGGGACATCGACCGGGTCCTCCGGCTCCGCAAGGAGCGGGTCTGCTACCCCGAGATCGTCCGTCCCTCCCTCGGCGACCTCATCGAGCGCCTCGCTCCCCACGTCCAGCTACCCAAGCGACCGCCGATCGGACCCGATCCCGGCCCGATCGAGCTGCTCCCCTTCATCGGTCGTGACCGCGTGCAGGCGCTCCTGCGCCAGTTCACCGGCGAGGCGGCCGCCACCCAGCTGGCCGCCGGCCTGAGCGAGCGCCGCTTCGGCGCGTCGACCGGGGCTGCCACCCGGATGCTCGACCAACCCGCCTTCCCGCAGACGCTGCCCCCGCCGCTGCCGGAGGAGCTGGCCGAGAAGCTGGCCCACCTCGCCGGCCGGCACGGCCTCGACGAGAAGGTGCACGAGAGCATCCTCCCGCACCAGTTCGTCGGCCCCTTCCTGCGCTGCCACGACGTGCTGGTGGCCGAGTGGGAGCCGATTATCGACGTCCCGGACATCACCTTCCGGGTGACCCAGGACATCGACTTCGACGGCGACGAGGAGCTCATCTACTCCGAGGGCTACTTCGACGTCCGCTGGGACGCCGGCGACATCCCCGACGTGACGTTGGTGGCATCGCCGTCGGCTCTCTCGGTCCCCCGCTGCGACGGTCCCGGCGAGGGCCGCGCCTGCACGGACAAGCCGGAGATCTACCAGGTCGGCTATCTCACCCTCGAGGACCCGAGCTACCACGACCCGGTCACCGGGTTCGCCCAGCGGCCCAACCGGCCCCACCCACTCGGCCTGTCGAGCTCGCCGCCGACCAGCCCGTCACAGGCGCCCTACCGGGGGAGCCTCGCCGTGCACGCCTGCCACCGCCTGCCAGGCGGGGTCTACTACCGCGTGCTGTACAGCTACGAGGGGGGCTCCGAGCAACCCTTCGTCGGGCTCTCGTGGTACGCCGGCAACCGGCCGCCCTTCACGCCCCCGCCGGTCACCCTCTTCGCGCCGGATGCGCAGGGGTGGTACCCGATCCAGCCCGAGGCGCAGCTCACGATGCCCGACTGGGTGCTCGAGTGGCCGACCACCAGCTACGCCGACGGCAGGTACGAGCTGCGGGTGGAGGTCGCCGACGGGTCCAAGAACTCGATCGCGTTCAGCGACCCGATGGCCTTCGCG
>DASXYV010000256.1:0-4022 GCA_036502305.1 Acidimicrobiales bacterium | reverse complement strand
GGGGGAGACACGATCTCGCCGTGCGCCTCGGCCTCGTCGAACGCCGGGCGCTCCGACTCGTCGATCCGATGCCCGAACGAGGCGTCGACCACCACCGTCACCTCGGCGTCAGGGTACTCGCGCTGAAATTCCCGGACGGCCTCATCGAGCTGGGCCAGGCTCGGCACGGAGCGACCCTCGGTGGCGATGTTGGACCCGTCCACAACGACGCGCCGATATGCCATTTCGTGTAGTCAACCATCCGGCGGCGACCCTGTGGGCGATCGGGACGGGAGCGAGCAGGGCGCGGGGGGCCCTTCAGGCCGGGCCGTCTTCGTACGATTGGGCGCATGACCGAGCTGAAGGCCGTCCTGTTCGACCTCGGCGGGGTGATCCTCACCAGCCCCTTCGAGGCCTTCGCCGAGTACGAGCGGGCCCACGGGCTGCCCGCCGGCTTCATCCGATCGCTGAATGCCACCAACCCCGACGACAACGCCTGGGCCCGCCTCGAGCGCAACGCAGTGAACTTCGAGGAGTTCTGCCGGCTCTTCGAGGCCGAGGCCCGCAGCGCTGGTCACGAGCTCGACGCCGCCGCCGTGATGCGGCTGCTGGCCGGCGAGATCCGCCCGGAGATGGCGACCGCCGTGCGTCACTGCCAGGAACGGCTGCGCACCGCGGCGCTCACCAACAACTTCACGCTTCCGGACGGCGATCCGGCGATGACCGAGATCCGCGAGCTGTTCGACGTCATCGTCGAGTCGAGTCGGATCGGGGTACGCAAGCCCGATCCGCGCTTCTACGAGCTGGCCTGCGCCGAGCTCGGCGTCGCCCCCAGTGAGTCCGTGTTCCTCGACGATCTGGGCGTCAACCTGAAGTCGGCCCGGGCCCTGGGCATGACGACGATCAAGGTGGACGACCCTTCGTACGCCATCGCCGAGCTCGAGGCGGTCGTGGGGTTCGCGCTCGGGTAACCCCTAGTCGAACGGCTGCAGGGCACGGGCCAGCAGGTCCTTCAACTCCAGCTGGTGCATGGCCGTGCTGCCGGTGGCCGGGCTCCCCGCCTCGATCCGGCTCACGTGGCGGAGCGTGAAGTCGTTCCGCAGCAGTCGGTGGAGCCGTCCGTGCACGAAGCCCCAGGCGCCCATGTTCTCCGGCTCCTCCTGGAGCCACACGACCTCGCTGGCCTTCTCGTAGCGGGCCAGCAGCGTGGCGATGCCGTCCTCGGGCCATGGGTACAGCTGCTCCACCCGGATCACCGCCGTGACCGGTCCGTCGCCCTGCTCGAGCCGGGCGTCGCGGGCGGCCATGGCGTCGTAGGCGACCTTGCCGGTGCAGAGGACCACCCGCTCGACCGTGGCGGGATCCATACGGGCGCCGGCCTCGCCGGTCGCGGGGTCGTCGAGCACGGCCCGGAAATGTCCCTCGGTCAGGTCCTCGATCGCCGTGCGGGCCGCCCTCGACCGCAGCAGCGACTTGGGCGTGAAGATCACCAGCGGACGGCGCATCTCGCGACGGACCTGTGACCGCAGGAGGTGGAAGTACTGGCCTGCGGTCGTGAGGTTCACCAGACAGGAGTTGGCCTCGGCCGCCAGGGTCAGGAAGCGCTCCATCCGGGCGGAGGAGTGATCGGGACCCTGTCCCTCGTAGCCGTGAGGCAGCAGTAGTACCAGCGACGAGCTCTGGCCCCACTTGTCCTCGGCCGCCATGATGAACTCGTCCACCACGACCTGGGCTTCGTTGATGAAGTCGCCGAACTGCGCTTCCCAGGCGACCAGGGCGTCGCCGTGGACCACCGAGTAGCCGTACTCGAAGCCGAGGGCGGCGTACTCCGACAGCGACGAGTCGTAGACGAAGAACCGCCCGCGGCGACCGTGGCCACCCTCGGCGGCCAGGGCGGCCAGCGGCAGGTGCTCGGCGCCGGTGTGGTAGTCGACCAACACGGCGTGGCGCTGGCTGAAGGTCCCGCGCCGTGTGTCCTGTCCGGTGAGGCGGATGTCGGTGCCCTCCAACAGCATCGACCCGAAGGCCAGGGCCTCGGCCAGCGACCAGTCCACCTCTCCCCCGGCGTAGACGCTCGACCTGGCCTCCAGCTGGCGGGCCAGCTTGGGATGGACGTTGACGCCCTCGGGCGGGTGGTGCAACCGGTCGGCGATGCGATCGAGCATGGCCCGCTCCACGGCCGTCCCGATCGGCGACGCCGGGGCCGGCGGCGGCTTCACCTCAGGCAGCGAGGTGGGCCGGGGTGGGGCTGAAGACCGCGTCTGGTCGAGGGCCGCCTCGAGGCGGGCCGAGAAGTCCTCGAGGGCTCGCTCGGCGTCCTCCAGGGTGATGTCCCCGCGCTTCACCAGGGCCTCGGTGTAGAGCTTGCGCACGGACCGCTTGCTCTCGATCCGCTCGTACATCTGGGGCTGGGTATAGCTCGGCTCGTCTCCCTCGTTGTGGCCGAACCGCCGGTAGCAGACCATGTCGATGACGACGTCCTTGCGGAAGGCCTGGCGGAAGGCGAAGGCCAGCCTGCCCACCCGCACGCACGCCTCCGGATCGTCCCCGTTCACGTGGAAGATCGGCGCCTGGACCATCTTGGCCACATCCGTGGCGTAGAGGCTCGAACGCCCGGCCTCGGGCGCGGTCGTGAAGCCGAGCTGGTTGTTGATCACGAGATGGACGGTCCCGCCGGTCCGGTAGCCGCGCAGATTGGACAGGTTGAGGGTCTCGGCGACCACACCCTGCCCGGCGAAAGCGGCGTCCCCGTGCACCAGCAGCGACAGCACCGGAAACGTGGCCGGCTCGTCCGACAGGTCCTGGCGGGCCCGCGCCATCCCCTCGACCACCGGGTCCACCGCCTCGAGGTGAGACGGATTCGATGCCAAGGTGACGGGCAACTCGGCGCCCGAGAGACCCACGAACTTGCCGGAGGCGCCCCTGTGGTATTTGACGTCACCGGACCCCTGCACCGACTCCGGGTCGATGTCGCCTTCGAACTCGCGGAAGATCTCTCCGTAGGACTTGCCCACGATGTTGGCCAGCACGTTGAGCCGGCCCCGGTGGGCCATGCCCATGAAGGCCTCGGTCAGCCCGGCCTTGGCCGCCTCGTCGAGGACCGCGTCCAGCAGCGGGATGGCCGACTCGGCACCCTCGAGGCCGAAGCGCTTCTGGCCGATGTACTTGCTGTGCAGGAAGCGCTCGAACGCCTCGGCTGCGTTCAGCCGGCCGAGGAGGTGACGCTGCTCGTCCTGGCCGAGCCTGGTGGGGACGCCCTCGACGTGGTCCTGGATCCAACGCTTCTGGTCGGGCTCCTGGATGTGCATGTACTCGACGCCGACGGTCCGGCAGTAGGCATCGCGCAGTATGCCGAGCGTCTCGCCCAGCGTGAGCATGTCCCGCCCGGCCAGGCCGTCGGTGAGGAACTCCCGGTCGAGGTCCCACAGGGTCAGGCCGTAGGTCGCGGGATCGAGCTCCGGGTGCATCCTCGGCGGACGGGCTTCAAGCGGATCGAGGTCGGCGATCAGGTGGCCCCTGACCCGGTACATGTTGATGAGGGTCTGCACGTGCATCTGCTTGACCAGATGGCCGCGCTCCTGATCGACAGGGTTGACGTCGGGCCGCCACGCGACGGGCTCGTAGGGCACGCCCATCGACCGGAACACGTCGTAGTAGAAGCCGTCCTCACCGAGCAGCAGCTGGTGGATCCTCGACAGGTAGGTCCCCGACTCGGCGCCCTGGATGATGCGGTGGTCGTAGGTCGAGGTCAGGGTGATGATCTTGCTCACGCCCAGCTGGGCCAGCATGCGGCGATCGGCGGCCTCGTACTCGACTGGGTAGTCGAGGGAGCCGACACCCACGATCAGGCCCTGGCCAGCCATCAGCCTCGGCACCGACATCGCCGTGCCGACCGTCCCCGGGTTGGTCAGGCTGACCGTCGTGCCGGCGAAGTCGTCGACACCGATCTTGTTCGTCCGCACCTTGCGGATCAGCTCCTCGTAGGCGACGAGAAAGCCGCGAAAGTCTAAGGTGTCGGCCGCCTTGATGCACGGCACGAGGAG
>DASXYV010000255.1:0-16771 GCA_036502305.1 Acidimicrobiales bacterium | reverse complement strand
AGGGGTAACACGTTGGCGAGCACGGCGAGGATGATCACGAGCCCCACCCAGCCCACCGAGATCCAGAACGTGGCGCCCAGGCGCCGGATGGCCGCTCCCGGCGGGCGTGCCGTCCGGGCCTGACCTATCTGGACGTCGGGGACGCCCTCCAATAGGTCACCGACCGGCTCTCCTGCGACGACGCCGATGACAGGACCCGGTCCCGCCGGTGTCGCGTCGCTCGGCAGGCCGTGCTCCGACGAGGGGGGTTGGCTAGACGGCGGCGCGGGCATGGCGCGTCCTGGGATCGATGGCGACGTAGAGGAAATCGACGAGGAGGTTGACGAGCACGAAACCTGCCGCGACGACGAGCACGGTGCCCTGGACCACGAGGTAGTCCCGGGCGTAGATCGAGTTGAGCGTGAGGAGCCCGAGACCGGGCAGCTGGAAGATGTACTCCACGATGAACACTCCGCTGATGAGCGCGCCCACGTTGATCCCCGCCACCGTCACGAGGGCGAACGTCGAGGGCCGTAGCGCGTGGCGCAGCAGGATGTGTGAGGTCGACATCCCCTTGGCTCTGGCCATGGTGATGAAGTCCTCTCGCAGGGTGGCGATCATGTCAGTCCGCAGTACTCGCATGTAGACCGCCAGCGATCCGAGCGCGAGGGTCAGCGACGGGAGAATGACCGAGCGGAGGTTCTGGCCGAAGTTCTGCGTCAACGGTGTGTATCCCGTGGCCGGGAAGACGTGGAACGTGACGGCGAACAGATAGACGAGCAGCACTCCGAGCATGAAGGCGGGAATCGCCAGCAGCCCGAAGGCGGTACCTGTCGAGAGTTGGTCGAACACCCCGTTGGGCCGTAACGCGGCCAGGATCCCGAGGGGGACGGCAACGAGCAGTGCGATCAGCTGGGACACGATGAGGAGCTCGATGGTGACGGGCAGGGCCTGCTTGATGGCCTTACCTACCGTTTGCCCGTTGAGGTAGGACTTGCCCAGATTGCCCTGGAAGGCGTTGTTCACGTACTGGCCGTAGCGGGCGGGCAGCGACTTGTCGAGGCCGAGATCGTGACGGCACTGAGCGCGGGCCTGAGTCGTGGCGCTGGGGCCGAGAATGCTGATGCAAGGATCGCCCGGGAGGAGGTTGATGAGGAAGAACGAGAGGACGCTCACGACGAACAGCACCACGATGGCCGGGACCACCCTCCTGGCTAAGAAGACCATGTGATGGGCTGTCCTCCCCCTGCTCGAGTCACTGTGCTGCCGCGACCCCCTAGTGGTTGAGCCATATCTGTGTCGGCCAGATCTCTCCCCCGAGAAATCCCAACGCCTTGCCTCCGTCCGGGAGCGTAGGTCCGTTGAAGTTCATGACTGTCGGCTTCGCCGCCAATATCCACACGGCCCGGTCCAGCCACAGGTACGGAATGTCGGACCCGAGCTGCTTGGCGATGGTCTGATAGGCCGAGGTCCGCACGGCAGGGTCCGGGTTCGAGCGCCCCGTGTCCAGCGCCTGCTGGATCTGGGGGTCCTTGTTACGGGCGAAGTTGAGGGCCAGCTGGCCGACGGGCTGGGCCGTGTTCGTGCTCCACCACTGGTAGTTGAGATCCGGGTCCGCGGCAGCGAACTGGCGCCACTGGTTGATCTGGTACTTGCCCTGGAGCGCGTTGAGGATGTGCTGGCTCTGTTCGACCTGGTTGATCTGTGACTGGATGCCGGCCGTCTTCCACATGCTCTGGAGCAGCTGCGCCACCTCGAGGTTCTTCGCCGAGTTGACGACATTCAGCTGGACGCTGATCGGCTGGCCGTACTGGGCGACGATCGCCTTGGCCTTGTTGAGGTCGAAATTGGGATAGCCGGTCGGGGTGTTGTAGGGCGACCCGGGCACGAAGGGACCGGTGGACTGCGGAGGCACGCCGTTGTCGATCAGGTTGACGTACTTCTGCCGGTCCGTGGCGTAGGCGAGCGCTTGGCGGACACGGATGTCGTTCACCGGCGGAACGGCCGTGTTGAACATGAAGAAGCTCTGGTCCGGCTCGAGGGTCGAGTGGAGGTCGCTGACGGTCACGAAGCTCGAGTTGCCCGTGAGGTCGACGTAGTTCTGGAGGTCGGAGCTGTGGAGCATGTCGACCGTGCCCGACTTGAGGCTGTTCTCGCGGGACTGGAAGTCGACGATCGGCTTGTACGTGACCTGGTCGAGGTAGGGCAGCCCCGACCGCCAGTAGCGCGGGTTCTTGGTCGCCGTGAAGTGGTCTCCCGGCACCCACTGGGAGAACACGAAGGGCCCCGTCCCGATGGGGTGCTGCTGGGCCGTCTTGTTGGCCAGGGTGCTCGGCTCTGCGATGTAGCCGGGCTGGTACTGGCCGGCGAGGTAGACGGGGAAGGGCACCCAGGGGCTGTTCATCGACACCGTGACAGTGAGCGGGTCGACCACGTTGACGCTCGAGATCCTCGTGAACGCTGGTCCGACCAGGAGCGAGGCCTTCTGGGCGTCGAGGTTCGCCTTCACCGCCGCCGCGTCGAGCGAAGTGCCGTTGTGGAACTGGATGTTGGGCCGCAGCTTGATCGTCCATAGCGTGTAGTCCGCGTTGGGCGTGATCGACTGGGCCAGGTACGGCTTGACAGTGCCGTCGGCCGCGATGGCGGCCAGGGCGTCGTAGACGGACCGGGCGTAGACGATGCCGCCCGGGTCCCAGCGGTTCGTCGTCGGATCGAAGCCGTCGACCTCGGACTCGACGGCCATCGTGACACTGCCCCCAGGCTTCGGCGTGGCGGTCGACACGCCCGCCCCGCTCGTCGAAGTGGCCCCCCCGCTGGTGCCGCCGCCGCCACAGGCGGCCAGAAGTCCGGGGGCGCCGCCGAGGACTGCGAGGCCTGCGGCGGTCCTCGCGCCCCGAGCCAGGAAGGTGCGGCGATCGAAGGGTTCAGGCGTGGGCACGGGTCCCCCTTGTGTCATGTGTCGCTGGCGAACATACAGCGCCTCGTCCCGATCGACGTGGCACCCGTCATAGTCATTGTTACGAGCTCACCCAGATCTGTGTGGTGGAGATGACGCCGTTGATCAATCCGAGCGCCTTCGACCCGTCCGGGAGCATCGGGCCATTGAAGTTCATGACCCGGGGCTTGGCAGAGACCATCCAGATGTTGCGGTTGCTCCAGAGGTAGGGGATGTCCGCCCCGAACCGAGACGCGATGGTCTGGTAAGCGGTGGCCCTTGCCGACTGGTCCGGGTTGGTCCGACCGGCGTCGAGGGCCTGCTGGATCTGGGGATCCTTGTTGCGGGCGAAGTTGAGGGACAGGGAGCCGACCGGCGCCGCCGTGTTGGTGCTCCACCACACGTAGTTGCCGTCCGGGTCCGGGGTGCCGAACTGGCGCCACGCATAGGCCTGATACTTGCCCTGGAGGGCGTTGAGGATGTACTGGGTCTGCTCGACCTGGACGATCTGGGTCTGGATCCCGGCCTGCTTCCACATGGCCTGGACGAGCTGGTTGATCTCCAGTGTCTTGGGTGTGTTGACGGTCCCGAACTGGAACGAGATGGGCTGGCCGCCGTGGTCGGCCTGGTACTGCTTGGCAAGCGATTGGGCCTTGGCCAGGTTGTAGTCGGGGTAGCCAGTGGGTGCGTAGAAGGGCGAGCCCTGCACGAACGGTCCGAACGACTTCGGGGGCACTCCGTTGAAGACCGTGTTGATGACCTTCTGCTTGTCGATGGCGTAGGCCAGGGCCTGGCGGACTCGGATGTCGTCCATGGGCGGCACCGCCGTGTTGAGCATGGTGAAGTCCATGTCCGGCTCGAAGCTCTGCTTCGTGTCGTCGATGGTCACGAAGCTCGAGTTGCCCTGCAGGTCGACCAGGTTCTGGGTGTCCGACGAGTGCATGATGTCGACAGTCCCGGACTTGAGGCTGTTCTCGCGCGACTGAGGATCGATGATCGGCTTGAACGTGATCTGATCGAGGTAGGGAAGCCCGGAGCGCCAGTAGTGGGGGTTCTTGGACGAGGTGTAGTGGTCGTTCGGGACCCACTGGCCGAACACAAAGGGACCCGTCCCGACAGGGTGTGTCTGGGCTTGGCCGCTGAGCAGCGTCCTCGGCTCGACCACCACCCCGGTCTGGGCCGTCAGGACGAGTGGGTAGGGGACCCAGGGCGACTTCATCGACACCACCACCGTCATGGGGTCCGTGACGTCGACGCTGGCGATGTTCGAGAGGGCGGGGCCGCTCAGGAGGGCTGCTCGCAACGCGTCGATGTTCGTCTTGACCGCCGCCGCCGTGAGGGGGCTCCCATCGTGGAACAGCACGTTCGGCCGGACCGTGATCGTCCATTTGGTGTAGTCGCTGTTCGGGGTGATCGACTGGGCCAGATAGGGCTTGACGTTGCCGTTGGCGTCGAGGGTCGCCAGGTTGTCGTAGACGGTGCGGGCGTACAGGAAGCCTGTCGCATCCCACCGGTTCTTGGTGGGATCGAACCCGTCGATCTCCGCCTCGGTCGCGAAGGTGATGGACCCGCCGGGCTTGGGCGTCGCCGACGACACGCCGGCGTTGGTGGCGGTGGAGGTGCCGGTGCTACCTCCGCTGCTGCATGCCGCCAGGAGGCTGGAGGCGCCCCCGCCGAGGACAGCGACTCCCGCTGCGGTGCGGAGACCCTGGGAGAGAAAGCTGCGGCGGTCGATTGCGTCGGACATCGCTGTCCTTTCTGGTTCGAGACCTGCCCGCTGATGACCGAAATGTGACAGGAGTGTGACATCGGGCATAAGCCAGATCAAGCCAGGGGCTACCGCACCAGGTCGGGGCGGTTCCACTCGACCGGTTCCCGGGCCCGCTGGACCGGTGGGGGCGCGGCGACGTCTCCCCGAGCGCTACGGTCCCGACGTGCTCGTCGTGGGCCTCACGGGAGGCATCGGCTCGGGAAAGTCGACGGTCTCATCCCTGCTCGAGGAGCGAGGGGCTGTGGTGGTGGATGCCGACCGGATTGCCCGCGAGGTGGTGGCGCCGGGTGGGCCCGCGTACCAGCCCGTCGTCGACCGCTTCGGCCCCAGCGTGGTGGGCGCCGACGGTGCCATCGACCGTCCCGCACTGGCGGCCGTGGTGTTCGCTGACCCCTCGGCACGGGCCGACCTCGAGACCATCACCCACCCGGTGGTGGGGGCCACGATGGCCGAGCGGCTCACCGCGCAGGCGGGCACCGACCGCGTGGTCGTGCTCGACGTGCCCCTGCTCGTGGAGGGCGGCCGGCGCCGCTCGGGCGGTGAGGCCCCGGGCGAACGACCGAACCTGCCCCACGGCGTGGCCGCGGTCGTGGTGGTGGACACCCCACCGGAGCTCGCCATCAGCCGGCTGGTGCGCGACCGCGGCATGAAGCCGGCCGAGGTCGAGGCCCGTATGGCTGCCCAGGCGACCAGGGAGGACCGGCTGGCGCTGGCGGACGTGGTGATCGACAACTCGGGCTCCACCGAGGCCCTGGTCCAGGAGGTCGATCGGGCGTGGGCCTGGATCGAGGATCTCCGGCGGCGAAAGGGACAACCCGGCCCCGAGTGATACACCCCACCGGTACGATCGGCTCGGTGTCCGATGCACGCCGGTTCCAGGTCGTCTCCGATCTCGAGCCCGCCGGTGACCAGCCCGCGGCGGTCGAGGCGCTGAGCCGCGGGGTGCTGGAGGGCGACCGCTTCCAGACCCTCCTCGGGATCACGGGTAGCGGCAAGAGCGCGACCATCGCCTGGACGGTGGAGCAGGTCCAGCGGCCGACGCTGGTGATCGCCCCCAACAAGTCGCTGGCCGCCCAGCTGGCCAACGAGTTTCGGGAGCTGTTCCCGCACAACCGGGTCGAGTACTTCGTCTCCTACTACGACTACTACCAGCCCGAGGCCTACCTGCCGTCGAGCGACACCTCCATCGAGAAGGACTCCTCGATCAACGACGAGGTCGACAGGCTGCGTCACTCCACCACCGCGAGCCTCCTGACCCGACGTGACGTGATCGTGGTCGCCTCCGTCTCGTGCATCTACGGCCTCGGGTCGCCGGAGGAGTACGAGCAGCGGATGCTGTTCGTGCGGACGGGCGAGGACCACGACCAGCGGTCCGTCCTTTCCCGCCTGGTGGCCATCAACTACGAGCGCAACGACACCAACCTGGTGCGAGGGAAGTTCCGGGTCCAGGGCGACACCATCGAGGTCCACCCCGCGTACGAGGAGAGCGCCGTCCGCATCGAGCTGTTCGGCGACGAGATCGAGCGGATCAGCCGGTTCGACCCCCTGACGGGGGAGCAGCTCGGCGTGCTCGAGGAGCTGGTGGTCTTCCCGGCCACGCACTATGTGGCCGGCGACGAGGGGATGAAGCGGGCCCTGGGCGGCATCGAGGAGGAGCTGGCCGAGCGGCTGGCCTACTTCGAGCGCCAGGGAAAGCTCCTCGAGGCCCAGCGGCTGCGGATGCGCACCCAGTACGACCTGGAGATGCTGGCCGAGGTGGGCTCGTGCGCCGGCATCGAGAACTACAGCCGCCACATCGACGGCCGCCGGCCGGGTCAGGCGCCCCATACCCTCATCGACTTCTTCCCCGACGACTACCTGCTCGTCCTCGACGAGAGCCACGTCACCGTGCCACAGCTCCACGGGCAGTACGAGGGCGACCGCTCCCGCAAGGACGTCCTGGTGGAGCACGGCTTCCGCCTGCCCTCGGCAGTCGACAACCGGCCGCTGCGCTTCGACGAGCTGTACGCGCGCATCAACCAGTGCGTCTTCATGTCCGCCACCCCGGCGGCCTACGAGATCTCCCAGTCGGCCCACGTCGTCGAGCAGATCGTCCGCCCCACCGGCCTGGTCGACCCCGAGGTGGTTGTCAAGCCGACCAAGGGCCAGATCGACGACCTCATCGAGCAGATCAACCACACCACCGCCCGGGGTGAACGCGTGCTGGTCACCACCCTCACCAAGAAGATGGCCGAGGACCTGACCGAGTACCTGCTGGAGATGGGTCTCCGGGTCCGCTACCTGCACTCCAACGTCGACACCATCCAGCGCATCGAGCTCCTCCGTGATCTCCGTCTGGGCGAGTTCGACGTGCTGGTCGGCATCAACCTTCTGCGCGAGGGTCTCGACCTGCCCGAGGTGTCGCTGGTCGCCATCCTCGACGCCGACAAGGAGGGGTTCCTTCGCAGCGAGACATCGCTCATCCAGACCATGGGCCGGGCGGCCCGCAACGTCGAGGGCCAGGTCGTCATGTACGCGGACACGGTCACCGACTCCATGCGACGGGCGATCTCCGAGACGCAGCGGCGCCGGGCGGTGCAGCAGGCCTACAACGCCGAGCACGGGATCGACCCCCAGACCATTCGCAAGGCCGTCACCGACATCCTGGCCCAGATCCGCCCGGACGCCGAGGCGCCCCGACCGGGACGGGACCGCAGGTCGAGACGGCGTGACGCACCACGAAGCGATCTGGCCGAGCTGCCCCAGGACGAGTTGACCAGGCTGATCCGGACGCTGGAGGAGGAGATGCGTGAGGCCGCCACGGAGCTCCGGTTCGAGTACGCCGCCCGCCTCCGGGACGAGATCGGGGACCTCAAGAAGGAGCTCCGCCAGGTCGGTTAAGGCCGGCCCGGGAGGCCGGGCGAAGGAACCGGTCGCAGCCGCGAAGGCGGTCAAGGCTGGCCCGGGAGGCCGGGCGAAGGAATCGGCCGCAGCCGCGAAGGCGGCTAGGGCCACGCCCCGATCCGCGGGGAAAACCAGGTCCCGCCAGTATCCTCGGTCTGTGTCAGACGTCCTGGTGATTCGTGGTGCTCGCGAGCACAACCTGAGGGACGTCTCCCTGGAGCTTCCTCGTGACCGCCTGATCGTGTTCACCGGGCTCTCGGGCTCGGGGAAGTCATCGCTCGCCTTCGACACCATCTACGCCGAGGGCCAGCGGCGGTACGTGGAGTCCCTGTCGGCCTACGCCCGCCAGTTCCTCGGCCAGATGGACAAGCCCGACGTGGACTTCATCGAGGGTCTGTCGCCCGCCATCTCGATCGACCAGAAGTCTGCGTCCCGCAACCCCAGGTCGACCGTGGGCACGATCACCGAGATCTACGACTACCTCCGGCTCCTCTACGCCCGGGTCGGACAGCCCCACTGCCCGGTGTGCGGACGGCCCGTCACCCGCCAGACCCCGCAGCAGATCGTCGACCGCATCATGGACCTGCCCGACGGCACCCGCTTCCAGGTGCTGGCGCCTGTGGTGCGCGGGCGCAAGGGCGAGTACGAGGGCCTCCTCGACGAGCTGGCCAAGCAGGGCTTCTCGAGGGTCCGGATCGACGGCGAGGTGGAGGACCTGGGCGAGCAGCGGGACGTCGGCCGGCTGGCCCGGTACGAGCAGCACACCATCGAGGTCGTCGTCGACCGCCTGGTCCGCAGGGACGGGATCGTCCGTCGTCTGACCGACTCCCTCGAGACGGCCCTGCGGCTGGCTGATGGGGTGGCGGAGGTGCAGCTGGTTCCCAGGTCGGGCACCAACGGCGCCGGCACCGCCGATGCCGGCACCGCCGATGCCGGCACCGCCGATGCCGGCGGCGGCAAGCGGCGCTCGGCGAAGGGCAGAGCAGGTGGCAACGGCGCCCGATCCAGCGCCGCGCCCAAGAGCAGGGCGAAGCAGAGCACCGCGCCGGTCGAGGCGAACGGGGCCGAGGGGGCCAGCGAGGAGATCCTCACGTTCAGCCAGCACCTGGCGTGCAACTACGACGGCCTCAGCTTCGACGAGCTGGCGCCCCGCAGCTTCTCCTTCAACTCGCCCTACGGTGCCTGCCCGCACTGCGCGGGCCTGGGCACCCGCTACGAGGTCGACCCCGAGCTCGTCGTGCCGAACCCCGCCCTCAGCCTGGCGGAGGGCGCCATCGCTCCCTGGTCCGGCAACCGCACCGAGTACTTCTACCGGGTGGTCGCGGCGGTGGCGGACGCGTTCGGGTTCTCGATGAAGACGCCGTGGGCCAAGCTCAAGAAGTCCGAGCAGCGGGTCCTGCTCCAGGGCTCGGGGACGCGTCAGATCCACGTCCAGTACCGCAACCGGTACGGCCGGGTTCGCTCGTACCACACCCATTACGAAGGTGTGCTGCCCTATCTCCAGCGCCGGCACAGCGAGGCCGAGTCCGACCACGGTCGGGAGATGATCGAGGGCTACATGCGGGAGGTGGCGTGCCCGGAGTGCCACGGCGCCCGGCTCAAGCCGGAGTCGCTGGCGGTCACGGTGGGCGGCCGAAACATCGACGACCTCTGCAGCATGTCGATCGGGCGGGCGGCCGAGGCCATCGGCGCCCTCGAGCTGTCTGAGCGCGAGCGCATGATCGGCGAGCGGGTCCTGCGCGAGATCCAAGCCCGGGTGCAGTTCCTGCTGGACGTCGGGCTCGATTACCTGAGCCTCAACCGTTCCGCCGGCACGCTCGCTGGAGGTGAGGCCCAGCGAATCCGCCTGGCCAGCCAGATCGGCAGCGGCCTGGTCGGTGTCCTGTACGTGCTGGACGAGCCCTCGATCGGGTTGCACCAGCGGGACAACCGCAAGCTCATCGACACCCTGCTGCGCCTGCGCGACCTCGGCAACACCGTGATCGTGGTCGAGCACGACGAGGAGACCATCCGGATCGCCGACCACGTCGTCGACATCGGTCCGGGCGCCGGGGAGCATGGGGGTGAGATCGTCTGCGCCGGCCCCCTGTCCGAGCTGGAGAACTGTGAGCGATCGCTGACCGGCCGCTACCTGAGCGGCGAGCTGTCGATCCCGGTGCCGCAGATGCGGCGTGAGCCGGGCGAGGAGTGGCTGGTCATCAGGGAGGCCCGGGAGCACAACCTGAAGGACATCGACGTCGAGCTCCCCCTGGGGTGCTTCATCACCGTCACCGGCGTCTCCGGCTCCGGGAAGTCGACCCTCGTGGACGACATCCTCTACCGGGGCCTCATGAAGCGCATCTACTCCTCCAAGGTCGTGCCTGGCCGGCACCGCACCATCGAGGGCGCCGAGGCCATCGACAAGGTCATCGACGTGGACCAGTCACCTATCGGGCGCACACCGCGGTCGAACCCGGCCACCTACACCGGGGTTTTCGACGCCATCCGCAAGCTCTTTAGTCAGACCCAGGAAGCGAGGGTCAGGGGGTACCAGCCCGGTCGGTTCTCGTTCAACGTGGCCGGGGGACGGTGCGAGGCCTGCGCCGGGGACGGGACGATCAAGATCGAGATGCACTTCCTCCCGGACGTGTACGTACCCTGCGAGGTCTGCAAAGGGGCCCGCTACAACCGCGACACCCTCGACGTCACCTTCAAGGGCAAGAACATCGCCGACGTGCTCGACCTGTCGTGCGAGGAGGCGCTCGAGTTCTTTGCCAACCAGCCGGTGATCGCCCGTCACATGCGGACACTCGTCGACGTGGGTCTGGGCTACGTGCGGCTGGGCCAGCCGGCCCCGACGCTCTCGGGCGGCGAGGCGCAGCGGGTGAAGCTGTCGACCGAGCTGTCGAAGCGGTCGACGGGCCACACCATGTACATCCTCGACGAGCCGACGACGGGGTTGCACTTCGACGACGTGCGCAAGCTCCTGGGTGTCCTGAGCCGGCTGGTGGACCAGGGGAACACAGTGATCGTCATCGAGCACAACCTGGACGTCATCAAGACGGCCGACTGGATCCTCGACCTGGGTCCAGGGGGCGGCGAGGGCGGCGGCAGCGTCGTCGCCGAGGGCCCCCCGGAGAAGGTCGCCAAGACCCCAGAGAGCTACACAGGCCAGTTCCTGACCAAGGTCCTGGAGAAGTAGCGCGCGTGCCATTGGGTCGAAAGTGGAGACGATGCGACTGGCAGGTGTGGCCGTAGCCGTATTCGTGACGGGGGCGTTGGCCACGGCCTGCGGCGGGGGCAGCAGCCCGAGCGGGCTGAACAACCCCGACACGCTGGCCTCGGCGATACGAGACTCGGCCCAGCACCAGCTGGACGCAGGCACCAGCGGCCTACCGGCCGGCGCCAAGGTGACCCAGGTGCACTGCGTCAACACCCGCCGCTTCGACTTCACCTGTAACGTCCGGTTCAACACGGGGAGCGACCGGTCCGTCACCGCCACCGTGGCTCCGGGCGGACGAAGCTACGTGGTCACCGCCGGCAACCTGTAGGCCGCCTACACGATCTCGAGCATCCGCTCCAGTGCCACCCGGGCCCAGCGGGCCGTCTCCGCGTCGACGGTGATGCGGTTGCGGACCTCGCCGTCCACGAGGCCCTCCAGCACCCAGGCCAGGTGGGCGTCGTCGATGCGGAACATGGTCGAGCACGGGCAGATCAGGGGGTCGAGCGAGACGACCGACAGATCAGGGTGCTCGTGAGCCAGGCGCTGGACGAGATGGATCTCCGTGGCCACGGCGACCGCCGTGCCGGGCGGCACCTCGTCCACGGCCCGGATGATGAAGTCGGTCGACCCCACCCGATCCGCCAGCTCCACCACGTCGCGAGCGCACTCGGGATGGGCGATCACCACGCCGTCAGGGTGCTCGGCCCGAAAGGCCTCGACGTGCTCGGGCCGGAAGCGCTGATGGACCGAGCAGTGGCCCTTCCACAGCAGGAACGTGGCCTCCTTCACGTCCGGGCCCTCCAGCCCGCCGAGCGGGCGCCGGGGGTTCCACACCCGCATGTCATCCTCGCCGAAGCCGAGCTGATGGCCCGTGTTTCGCCCCAGGTGCTGATCCGGGAAGAAGAGGACCTTGTCGCCCCTGGGCTCGGAGCCGTCCAGGCCGAGGGCCCACGTGAGCACCGCCCGGGCGTTCGAGGACGTGCACACCGCCCCGCCCTGTCGACCGACGAAGGCCTTGAGGGCCGCGGAGGAGTTCATGTAGGTGATCGGGACGATCCGCTCCACGTCGGTGACGGTGGCCAGGTCCTCCCAGGCCTCTTCGACCGAGTCGACGTCGGCCATGTCGGCCATCGAGCACCCGGCGTTCAAGTCAGGGAGCACCACCGCCTGGTGGTCGCCGGTCAGGATGTCCGCCGACTCGGCCATGAAGTGGACGCCGCAGAAGACGACGAACTCGGCGTCGTGACGGTCGGCGGCCGTGCGGGAGAGCCCGAAGGAGTCACCCCGGGCGTCGGCCCACCGCATCACCTCGTCGCGCTGGTAGTGGTGACCGAGGACGAGCAACCTGGACCCGAGGACGGCCTTGGCCGCCCCGATCCGCTCGGCCAGCTCCTCCGGTGACGCGCCCGTATAGCGCTCGGGGAGCGGTGTCTGGAGTCGCAGCATGTCGGGAACCCCTCTCTGGGGAGCGCTCCGATGTCGGCCGGCGGGGACAGCCTGGTCGCCCATCCGCGGGGTTGTCGGCCTCGGAGCGTGTATGTCGCCGGAGTACCAGGCCGGCGTGAGGCAAAGCTTAGGCGGACTGCCGCCGATATGGAGCCTTGTCCCGCCCGCCGGGTCAGGAGCCGGCCAGCGCCGAGTGCATGGCCTCGACCGCCCTGACGAGGCGCTCGGTCTCGGTGGCGACGAGCGACTCGTCCCGCAGCTCCTCCACGAGGGGGGAGCGGACTGTCCCAACAGGCCCGCCTCCCGGGCCGGCCTCGCCACTGGGCCTGCCTCCCGGGCCGGCCTCGCCTGCCGACCGCTCCCCGGCTCGAGCCGACTGCACCGCCCCGAGGTGGTCCCGCAGGACGCCCAGGGGGACATCGAGGGGCGGGAGCGGGGCCGGTGGCCGGCCCGCCCGGAGGGCGCCGGCGAGATCGCAGAGCGCGGCGTCGAGGTGCCGGCAGAGCCCGGGCAGGCTCGGAACCGGGTGACGCCCGGTGAAGGTGGCGAGGTGGGCCTCGAGGGCCGTCACGGCGCTGTAGACCCTGCGGTTGGCACCCGCGAGGGACCAGAACTGCTCCACGACCGCTCCACCCCGGGGCCGCTCGCCCAGGAGACGCTGCAGGTCGGCCTCGGCGTTGTCGGCCGCCAGGGCGGCCGCTCGGTGGGGCCCGTCGAGACCCTCGGTCGTGGGTCCCGGCCAGATGTACCGCCGCATGACGGCGCAGAAATAGGTCCGGTTCGCCATCACCGCCGCGCCCAGCTCACGCTGGGCTGTCCCTCGAGAGGAGTCCGGCCACAGCAGATAGCTGCCGGCGAGGGCCAGGGCGCCGCCGATGAGGGTGTCGGCGACCCGCCAGCCCGCGAGAGTCCACTGCCCGGGATGGGCGACCTCGGTCAGGAGGATGACGAGGGGGGTGAAGAAGATCACCCAAAGCCCGTAGTTGAGGGACTGGAACGAGAAGGCGACGATGGCCACGGGGATCGTCAGCAGCGCGATGGCCCAGTCGCTGGTCACCGTGGCGGTGATGGCGACGGCCAGCAGGGCGCCGAGGATCGTGCCCCCGACCCGGAGAAGCGTCCGCTGCAACGTGACGCCGGCGTAGGGCTTGAGGATCACGGCGATCGTGAGGGCGACCCAGTAGCCCTTGGGGAGGCTCAAGCTGCGAAAGATGATCACGCCGATCGTCGTCACCGTGGCGTACCGGAGCGCGTGCCGGAAGGCGAGCGAGTCGAGGGTCACGTTGCTCGCCAGGGCGACCCACCAGCCGCGACGGGCTGGTCGACGCCCTCCTTCGCGCCGCGTCGGTCTGGTCGAGCCAACCAGCTTCTGGACGCCCTCCGCCACAGACCGTCCGTGCAGGACCATGGCCAACGAGGCGGCGTCACTCACCCCATCCACCAGGCGATGCAAAGAGTTGTAGACGGGCCGCAGGGCGGCCAGCTCGCCGCTGTCGCCGGTACCGCGCAGGACGCGAGCCGCGAGCGTGTTCACCGCCTCGCCCAGTTTCCCGACGGCGGTCTCCGCCTGGGTCACGTCGGGCCGGCCGCCGGCCCGCACCGCGTTGCCGACGGAGCGGAGCGTCTGGCTCACCCGCTCGCCCGCCGCCTGCACCTGGGTGGCCGCCTCCCGCAGTCGACGGTTGCCGGCCAGCTCCTCGCCCAGGGCCTCGGCGAGGTCGAGCAGGCCGCCCGCTGCCTCGGTGAGGCCGGCGAGCACCTGGCCGGGGGCGCTCTCGCCCTCCCGTCCGAAGCGGGTCGCCCGCACCGTCGCGCCCGCGTCTTCCAGGGCGTCTCGGGCGGCGCGCGAGGCCCGGCTGACCGATCCCGCGCTCCGCACCGGCGAGCACACCTCGTTGACCAGCCTGCCGACGGACACGTAGCACCCGGCGACGGCGTTCTGCGCCGCCGCGTACGGGCGCAGGGGCCACAGGGCCAGGGCCAGGACCATCGCCCAGACTCCGCCGGCGAGGGAGACCCACAGCGCCTCAACCCCGCTCAACGTCCCGGGCGGGAAGCCCAGCCCCAGGATGAAGACGACGGTGACGACGAAGCCGACAGTGCCCGCCACCCGGCCGTAGAGGGTCACGAGGCCCCCGGCGAAGGCGATACCGAACATCAACGGCACGGCTGCCGCCAACGACCGACCTGCGGTAATGCCAAGGGCGAAGGCGGCGGCGTCGGCGAGGGCGGCGGCGGACATGGCCGCCACCCGGGTTCGCTCGGGGCCGCCGGAGTCGGCCATCCCCACGTTGAGGGCTCCGAGGGCCGCGGCAGATCCCATGGTCAGCCGGTTGGTGGCCAGGCCGATGGCCAGAGGAACGGCGATCCCGGTCGCGACCCGCAGCCCGGCGCCGATGGCGGGCCGGCCCGGCTCCACACGGAAGAGCGCGCCCCAGAGCAGGCCCGGCGGCTGACGCGTCGCCACGTCGGCTGGAGGCTACAGCGCCGCCCGATGAGCCGCTGCTCATAGACTTTGGAGACGTGCTGCAGCGGCCTCCCACGGCGACCATCCCCGACGCTCCGGGCTCGTACCAGTTCAAGGACGTCGACGGGCGGGTCATCTACGTAGGCAAGGCCCACTCGATACGCCACCGGCTGGCGAGCTACTTCCAGGATCCGGCCAACCTGCCACCGCGGACGGCGCAGATGGTGGCGAGCGCCGAGAGTGTCGAGTGGATCCAGGTCCGCAACGACGTCGAGGCCCTGATGCTGGAGTACAACCTCATCAAGGCCCACCGGCCGCGGTTCAACATCCGGCTCCGGGACGACAAGAGCTATCCCTTCCTCGCCGTGACCCTCGACGACGAGTGGCCGCGGCCGATGGTCATGCGAGGCCGCAAGCGAAAGGGCGTCCGCTACTTCGGGCCCTACGCCCACGCCTATGCCATCCGGGAGACGCTCGACCTGCTGCTGCGCTCGTTCCCCGTCCGGACGTGCTCGGACAACAAGCTTGCACATCATCAGCGCCTCGGCCGGCCCTGCCTCATGTACCACATCGAGAAATGCACCGGTCCGTGCGTGGGCGAGATCGACAAGCCCGACTATGACCGCCTGGTGGGAGAGCTGGTCGACTTCCTGGCCGGCGACACTGACACCATCGTCCGTCGCCTCGAGACCCAGATGGCCGAGGCCGCCGAGGGGCTCGAGTTCGAGCGGGCGGCCCGCCTCCGCGACCGGTTGACATCGGTGCGCAAGGCCATCGAGAAGCAGCAGATGGTCACCGAACGGCCCGAGGACCTCGATGTCATCGGCGTGGCCGAGGACGAGCTCGAGGCTGCCGTGCAGGTGTTCCACGTTCGTCGCGGCCGGGTCGTGGGGCGCAAGGGCCTCATCGTCGACAAGGTCGAGGACCTCGATCGGCACCAGCTCATCGCCCACGTGCTCGAGCAGATGTACGCCGAGGCCATCATGGACATCCCCCGTGAGGTCCTGGTCCCCGACGAGCCCGAGGACCTCGCCGTGCACGAGGCGTGGTTGGCATCGCTGCGGGGCTCCAGAGTCGTCGTGCGCGTCCCCCAGCGGGGCGACAAGCGAGCCCTCCACGACACCGTGACCCGCAACGCCGGAGAAGAGTTCACTCGCCATCGCCTGCGGCGGGGCGCCGATCACAACAGCCGGGCCCGCGCCCTCAACGCGCTGCAGGAGGCACTCGACCTGCCCGAGGCGCCGCTCCGGATCGAGTGCTTCGACATGAGCCACATCCAGGGCAGCGACTACGTGGGCTCGATGGTCGTGATGGAGGACGGGATCCCGAAGACGAGCGACTATCGCCGCTTCAAGGTCGGCTCGGTCGAGGGCAACGACGACTACGCGGCGATGGAGGAGGTGCTCACCCGTCGGTTCACCGCCCTGCTGGCCGAGCGGGAGGAGCCGTTGGGGGAGCGGGCCCGTCGGCGGCGATTCGCCTATCCACCCCAGCTGCTGCTCCTCGACGGCGGCAAGGGCCAGCTCAACGTGGGCAGCAGGGTCCTCGAGCGGCTGGGGCTCGACGACGAGATCCCGGTGGCGGCCCTGGCCAAGCAGTTCGAGGAGATCTTCGTGCCCGGCCAGGCCGACCCCATCCGCATTCCGCGCCAGTCCGAGGCGCTCTATCTTCTCCAGCGCATCCGCGACGAGGCCCACCGCTTCGCCGTGTCGTACCACCGCAAGCTCCGGGGTCGGCGTATGACGAGGAGCGTGCTCGACGACATCCCTGGCCTGGGACCGACGCGCAAGCGCCGCCTCGTGCGAGAGCTGGGCGGCGTCCGGGCGGTCCAGACGGCACCACTCGAGACCCTGCTGGCCCTGCCCTGGCTTCCCGACAACGTGGCCCGGGCCGTGCACGAGAAGCTGCATCTCCCCGCGGTATCCGCCCGTCGGCGCGACGCGTCCGTCGCCGCTCCGTGAGCACGAGCGACAGCGACCTGTGGGCGCAGAGCGCCCGCTGGTGGCAGGCCACCTTCACCGGCGGTACCGATCCCGAGTACGTCGAGCAGATCCTGCCCCTCGTCTCGCAGCACCTGCCCCGGTCCGG
>DASXYV010000254.1:0-8945 GCA_036502305.1 Acidimicrobiales bacterium | reverse complement strand
CGACGGGCGCCTCCGGTACTGTTGCCCTCCGTGCATGCGGGCGACGCGCGGGCCGTGAGCCGGTGACCCGCGCCGTTGCGCGTCCGTCCGAGCCGAGTCGGCCGAGGTCGACGCCGCAGAAGCGGGCGCTGTCGGCCGTGCTCGAGGAGGCCGACGGCTTCCTGAGCGCCCAGGACCTCCACGCCGAGCTGCGGGCGCGCGGTCAGCGGGTCGGGCTCACGACGGTGTACAACCAGCTGCGGGCGCTCGCCGACGCCGGCCAGGTGGACAGCCTTCGGGCCGAGGACGGCGAGGCGCTCTATCGACGCTGTGGCAGCGACGAGCACCATCACCATCTGGTGTGCCGGGCCTGCGGGCGCACGGTGGAAGTCGCCGAGCGGTCGGTGGAGAGGTGGGCTGCACGGGTCGCCGCCGCCGAGGGCTTCGTCGATATCGCCCACACCGTCGAGGTCGTGGGGACCTGTCCGGATTGCACGCAGGCACGTCAGTGACCGAGCGCGCCGTGCGGCGACTCACGGGGGCTGGCGTCGCCGCGTCGGTCGTCCTGATCGCGGGCGCCGCCGCGTGTGGAGGCGGCAGCTCGGTCAGCTCGAGCCCGGCGAGAGTCGTGACGACGCTCTTCTCCAACATCCAGGCCAACAACTGCGACGCGTCCTACGCCCAGCTGTCGAGCCGACTACAGAGCCAGCTCCAGGGCAAGACGGCGGTGTGCACCTTAGTGACGCAGCTGTCACGGCGCTATCGGGACAACAAGATCCACGTCGACTCCGTCGTCACGCACGGCAACCAGGCGGACGTGCGGACCACGCGAACCCGCCCGAGCGGGACATCGGTGTCGACCACCGTGAGCACGGTGGTCTCGAACAACGCCTGGAAGGTCGACAGCCTGGCGTGACACGCCCATCGACAGGAGTACGCCGACATCCAGGAGGCGACGCGGCGTCGTAGTCATGGGGCGAAAGGAGCCCCCTATGTACGCCAACATCATCGGCCCCGACCTGCTCATCGTGCTCGGCGTCGTCGTCCTGCTCTTCGGCGGGAGCCAGCTCCCCAAGCTGGCCCGCTCGCTCGGCTCGGCCAGGAGGGAGTTCGAGCAGGGGGTGTCCAGCTCGGACGAGCAGGCGACAGAGGCGAAGTCGCCCCCGCAGCACTCGGCCTGAGCGCGGTCGACCCAGCGTGTTCGACATCACCCCGATCAAGATCCTGATCGTCCTGCTGGTCGCCCTGGTCGTGCTGGGCCCCGAGCGGCTCCCGGGCATGACCCATCAGGTGGCGAGGGGATGGGGCGACTTCCGGCGCTTTCGCGACCACGTCGAATCCGAGGTGCGCGACACGGTGGCGGGTGAGCGAGCGACGAGGCCGGCGTCGAACGTGTCCGCGCCCTCACCCACGGCCGAGGGCGACGGGGGCGAGCCCGAGCTGCCAGATCGCGGCGGCGGCGAACGAGAGCAGCACCACCCCGGCCTCAACTAGGCACACCCATGGCGCTCCGCCTACACCGTCACGCCGCATCCCGGCCCAGCCCCGACGCCATGACGCTCGTCGAGCACCTCGTCGAGCTGCGCCGGCGGATCATCGTCTCGATCCTCGCCATCGCCATCGGCGCGGCGATCGCCTTCGCCCTCTATGGACACATCCTGTCCTTCTTCGTCCATCCCTACTGTCAGGTCGTCGGGCCGCACCACTCGTGCCAGCTGTTCGTGACGGCTCCCCTCGACGGCCTCTCGATCAGGCTCAAGATCGCGGGCTACGGCGGACTGTTTCTGGCCTCGCCGGTCGTGCTGTGGCAGCTATGGCGCTTCGTGACCCCAGGCCTCAATCCCAACGAGAAGCGGTACGCCATCCCCTTCGTCACCGCATCCATCGTCCTCTTCGTGCTCGGCGCCAGCCTCGCCTACCTCACCTTTCCGCACGCGCTCTCGTTCCTCGTGGCCGTGGGTGGTCCCAGCCTCCAGCAGATCTACTCCCCCACCAGCTACCTGAGCCTCATCGTCCTGCTCATGGTGGCGTTCGGAGCGACCTTCGAGTTCCCGGTCCTGCTCGTGTGCCTCCAGCTGGCGGGCGTGCTCAGCCCGGCCAAGCTCGCAGCCTGGCGGCGGCGGGCGATCGTCGTGCTGGTGGCTGCGGCCGCCCTCATCACACCGAGCTCGGACCCCTTCTCGATGCTGGTCCTCGCCATTCCGATGTGCCTCTTCTACGAGGCGGCCATCGTCATCGGAAAGCTCTTGCGGCGCTAGCGATCGTCGCTTCTGTCATCCGCACTGACCGCGGCTCCGTAGGAATGGCAATCAACGGCGAGAGGAGATCCCGATGGAGAAGCACAGCCGGAGGACCTTTCTTCGGCACACCTCGATGGCCGTTGGCGTGGCGGGCGCCGTTGCTGCGGTCCCCGTCCTGCCGGCGGTACTCGAGTCCGGTGGTGCTCAGGCCACCGAGTCGGCGGCGCCCGAGCTACCCAAGGGCGCCGAGCTCTCCGAACCGCTCGTCGCTCACGTTCGCGACCTGACGACCGGCGAGATCGATCTCTACGCCGGCGAACGCCAGGTGACGTACAGAGACCCCCACATGGCGGCGCGGCTCTTCAAGGCCGCTCGCTGACCAGTCGCAACCGTTCAGGCCCATTGAAAGAAGCAGTCTTCGTTCCCCTGTGAGGTGAGCTGATGTCGTCCCACCGTGAAGCGCCCGAGATCTCGAAGGACCCGGTAGCCGACAGCACCGACGTGTACGCCTTCGTCAGCCCAGACGCCCCGAGCACGGTCACCCTGATCGCCAACTACGTGCCCCTCCAGGCACCGGACGGAGGCCCGAACTTCTACGAGTTCGGAGACGACGTCCTCTACCACATCAACATCGACAACAACGGCGACGGCGTCGCGGAGATCATCTACGAGCTCCGCTTCAACACCGTGGTGCAGAACCCCAACACGTTTCTCTACAACACCGGGCCCGTCCAGTCGCTCAACGACAAGAACTGGAACCGGCGGCAGTTCTACTCGCTCAACCGACAGGACAAGAACGGCAACCAGCGGCGCACCACTGTCCTCGGCACCAACCTGGCCTGCCCCCCGTGCAACATCGGGCCACTGTCGACACCCAACTACCCTGATCTCGCCAACCAGGCCGTCCACACTCTCGCGGGTGGGGAGAGGATCTTCGCCGGTCAGCGGGCCGAGGGCTTCTACGTCGACCTGGGCGCCATCTTCGACCTGGGCGACCTCCGGCCCCTCGAGCAGCTCCACAACCAGTTCGGCCTCAACGTGCCGGAGCTCGCCCGGCCTGCTCCGGGGGTCAACTCGACCAAGGGCGCGAACGTGTACAGCATCGCTCTCCAGGTGCCGAAGACCCAGCTCACGCCCAACGGATCCAGCCCCACGAACGCGGGCGACCCGGGCTCGGTGATCGGCGTCTGGACGACCGCCAGCCGTCAGAAGGTCTCGATGGTGGCCCAGAACAACGGGCAGAGCACCAACGCGGGACCGTTCGTGCAGGTGTCTCGGCTCGGCAACCCGCTCGTCAACGAGGTGATCATCCCGATGGGGAAGAAGGACTTCTGGAACAACCAGCCGCCAGCCAACGACAGCCAGTTCGTGCAGTACTTCCAGCATCCCGAGCTGTCGACGCTGCTGCCGACGCTGTACCCGAACGCCTTTCCCAATCTCGCCGCCTTCAACGCCACCGGCAGCCCGCGCGGCGACATCGTCGCCATCTTCTACACGGGCATCCCCTCCGGCGTCGTGCCCGGCTTCCAGAACTCGGCCGGCTCGAAGCAGGCCGACCTGCTGCGCCTCAACATGGCAATTCCACCGACCACGGGCAACCCGAGCAACCTGGGCGTGGTCGGGAACGACCCCGCCGGCTTCCCCAACGGTCGTCGGGTCTTCGACGACGTCGTCACCATCGAGCTCCGGGCGCTCGCGGGAGCGACCCTCCCGCTGGTCAACAAGGGCTTCACGGCCGACGCTGCGGTGTCACAGGTGACCGACGGGTTGACCTCGGGTCCGACCGACGTCTCCGCCATGGGCAGTGAGAACTACCTGTCCAGCTTTCCCTACCTCGGCGTGCCCTACAGCGGCTTTGCCGTGCCGGCGAGCTGAGCACCGCCCCGTGGACCAGACCGAGCCGGGTGCGGGCGGTGGTGGCCCCGCGATCCTCGACATCGGCGACCAGGTCGGCGCGCTCGTGCTGTACGCGCCCGAGGCACTTCTCGGACACGAGGTCGAGTTGGCGCCCGAGGTCGAACCCACACGACGGGTGCACACCGTGGTACGGGAGTGGCGGATCGGCTCCCGTCCGCGGTTTCCAGCCGTGTTCGCCTCGCTCGGCGCCGGCCGGTACCGGATCTGCGCACACGGGAGCGCCGTGGTCGTGACGATCGCTGGCGGCGCCGTCACCGAAGCCGACTGGCCCCGATGAGCTGACGGCCTTGCGCGGTCGGGTCCAGGGGCGCAGTATCTGCTGATGAGCGACCTCGGCGCCTCTCCCGGCGGAGCCGGGGGTGACAGCGACGCAGGCGCCCGCTCTCCAGGGACCGGGCAGCCGGAGGACCTCACGGCGCGCCACCACCGGCAGCTCATCGAGCTGCTCAACGAGCTCCGGGTGGGGCTTCCCGGGGTCCAGGTCCTGTTCGCCTTCCTGCTGACCGTTCCCTTCACGCAGCGCTTCTCGCTGCTCAACGGCATCCAGCGCGACATCTATTTTCTCGCCGTCCTGGCCACCGCCATGGCGACGGCCTTCCTGATCGCGCCGTCCTCCTACCACCGGCTCCGTTGGCGCCAGCACGACAAGGCGCGCATGCTGGAGACGTCCAATCGCCTGGCCATCATTGGCATCAGCTTCCTGGCCCTCGCCATATCCGCCGTCATCTATGTGATCACCAGCGTGGTCTACAGCCGCGGCGTCGCCGCCGGCGTAGCTGCCGCCTTCGCCGGGGTGGTGACCTGGCTGTGGTTCGGGCTACCGCTGTCCCGCCGGCTACAGGATTGACTGGTCCATCCGGACAGTCAGCGACACGCGAGCACCGGTCGCCGGACCGGCCACCGAATGGGTCGGGCGCCCGTCGGAATGGCCGGCCAGCCCGGGAGCGCGAAGCAGGCACAGGTCCCCGCCCCTGGTCGTCCAGGAGCGGACAACCTTGGTCGCCGACCGGTCCTCGAACACCGTGAACGTGGCCTCGCCCACCAGGGTGAAAGCGGCGACGAGCACCCGGTAGCGCCGCTGGTCCATATGCGGTGTGATGCCCGAGCTGACGTCGAGGTAGCGCTGGCACGTGATCTCGTTGGGCTCGTAGCCCGCTGTCCCGGGTATGCGCGATGCCGTCACCTCACCCGTCAGCTCGGAGACCATCCTCGCCACGAGCGGAAAGGCCTCGTCGCCGACCCCCACGGTGAGCCCGTCGCCCCGCTGGTGGACGGTACCGATCAGAGGCTCGAGGGCAGTGAAGGGGCCCGGCGCCAGCTCGGCGAGCAGCGCCGCGGTCTGGGCCGGCGTCAAGGCGTCCCGAACCAGGCAGTGGCCAACACCGGCGACCTCCTCGAGGGCGGCTTCCAGCCCCACCACCTTCATCAGCCGGCGCTTCGACGAGGCGCGCCCGGCTCCTGGGTCGGCATCTGCTGCTGCGCCGGCAGCGGGTAGCTGGTGCCGGGGATGTCGACCTCGCTCAGCTGCGTGGGTTGGCACTCGCGGATGACCCGCGGGTCGTCCAGACGGGGCGTCGGCAGTGGTGGGGTTGACGGATCCGCCGATCGGAGGTGCAACGCCGTGGTCATGTCACCCGTCGCCCGGCGACGCCACGTCGACAGGTTGGGTACCTCGACGCCGAAGCGGGTCTCGAGAAAGCGCAGCTGCGAGGAATGGTCCAACGGTGTCGAGCACACGAAGCCCCCGCGGCTGAAGGGCGAGAGCACCAGCATCGGGACACGGATACCGAGCCCCACCGGACCCGACATGCCCTGGAGGTCGCCGGCGACCGGTGCCGCGGTCACATACTCGCCCGGTGTGCCGGCCGGAGCGACCGGCGGGGCGACGTGATCGAAGAACCCGTCGTTCTCGTCATAGGTGACGAAGAGGGCCGTCTTGGCCCACACCTTGGGGTGGGCGATCAACGAGCCCAGGACCTGGTTGGTGAACCACTCGCCCCTCGTCGGCGGCCCTGGCGGATGCTCGTCCTCGCCGACCGGCCTGCTCGGCGACACCACCCACGAGACCTGCGGGAGGGTCCCCTTGGCGACGTCGCTGGCGAAGTCGGAGGGAAAGGTTGCTCCGAATGCGTTCTTGTACAGCGGTGAGCCGCGGTCGGCGAAGCGGCGGAAGAACAGCAGGACGTTGTTGGAGACGATCTGAGCGACCGGGCTGTCGGGACGGTAGAGGCTCCCCGGCGGGTTGTAGACCCGCCACGAGACTCCCTTCTGCCCCAGGACCTCCGGCATCGTGGTCCAGGACAGGCTGAACTTCGCGGTGGCGGACTGGAGGTTGCCGACCACCGGTCCCCCGGCTCGACCATCGGGGTCGATGGTGGCGGACACCGAGAACAGGCGGTTCGGATCGCTCGGGCCGAGCACCGAGCAGTGGTAGGCGTCGCAGATCGTGAAGGCGTCAGCCAGCGCGTAATAGAAGGGCAGATCGGCACGGGTGTAGTAGCCCATCGTGAGCACGCCGTTGCCGGGCCCCTCGTTCTGGGGCGCGGTATGGGTCTGCACGAAGGCGTCCATTTCGCCCCCGTTCCAGCACTGGTGCTGTGGACCCCACTCGTGGGTCAGGTCGGCGGTGCACTCGGCGTTCATGGTGGCGGTGTCGAGGTGGAAGGGCAGGAGGCGCCCGACCGGCGATCGCGTCGTGTTCGCCGCCCAGTGTTGTGAGAAGACCCCGGGATCGCCGGGCGCATGGTCGTCGAAGCCGCGCACGCCCCGGTACGAGCCGAAGTACAGGTCGAACGACCGGTTCTCCTGCATGAGGAACACGACGTGCTCGATGGCCCCCATATCGGATCCCGCCGGCCGTATCGACGCCGCCCGTCGCGCCGTGGAGCCGGAGCAGGCACCGAGCAGGGTCCCGGCCCCGGCGGCTAAGCCGGCGCCCAGCAGCCGGCGTCGGGTCAGCAGCTCAGGTCGGGACGTTCGGGGCGCGGTCACCTCGGTCTCCGTCTGATACTAGGCCCGACCTGACGCGGGGCGGCGGCTCGGAGGGTCGCCGGCTCCGTGGCCCCTTCGCCGGG
Organism: Acidimicrobiales bacterium; assembly: GCA_036502305.1. Lineage (GTDB taxonomy): Bacteria > Actinomycetota > Acidimicrobiia > Acidimicrobiales > AC-9 > AC-9. The sequence continues at coordinate 1,735 of DASXYV010000254.1, read as the reverse complement.
CACAGCCCGGCGGTACCCTTGTACAAGGCAGGACCGGCAACGGGGGGAACGAGATGGTCAGCCGACAGGAACACCAGCAGCAGACGAAGTTCTATCTCGACGGCAACTTCGCACCGGTGCCCGACGAGCTGGGCGCCATCGACCTTCCCGTGGAAGGAGCGCTGCCGCCGGAGCTCCAGGGGCGCTACCTCCGCAACGGCCCCAACCCCCGGCCCGGACGCGAGCCGGCCCACTGGTTCGTCGGCGACGGGATGCTGCACGGGGTCCGCATCGACGACGGGCGAGCTGAGTGGTACCGCAGCAGGTGGGTGCAGACCAAGGCGCTGGACACGGGTGAGAACTTCGTCCGGGAGGACGGCAGCGTGGACCGCTCGATCGGCGTGGCCAACACCCATGTCGTCTGCCACGCAGGTCGCATCCTGGCGCTCGTCGAGTCGTCCTTCCCCACCGAGGTGACGCCGGAGCTGGACACCGTCGGTCCGTACGACTTCGAGGGCAGCCTGACCACGGCGATGACAGCCCATCCCAAGCGCTGCGCCACGACGGGCGAGCTCCTGTTCTTCGGGTACAGCTTCGTTCCGCCCTATCTCACCTATCACCGGGCCACGGCCGACGGCGAGCTCGTCCAGAGCGAGGACATCGACGTCCCCGGACCCACGATGATCCACGACTTCAACGTGACGGCGAAGCACGTCGTCTGGATGGACCTGCCCATCGTGTTCGACCTCGAGCTGGCGATGCAGGGTCGATTTCCGTACGTGTGGAGCGACGAGTACGGCGCCCGCCTGGGGGTCATGCCGAGGACCGGCGGGAGCGCGGACGTCAAGTGGTTCGATATCGAGCCGTGCTACGTCTTCCACCCGGCCAACGCCCACGAGGACCAGTCCGGTGTCGTCACCATCGACGTGGTCCGCTATCCCGAGCTGTGGCGCGGTTCGCCGGAGGGCTTCGACCACGCGGCCTCGCTGTGGCGGTGGACGATCGACGCCGCCGCCGCGACTGTGCAGGAGAAGCAGCTCGACGATCAGCCCGCGGAGTTCCCGCGCATCGATCCGCGCCGGGTCGGTCTGCCCCACCGCTACGCATGGCTGGCGAGCGCGGATCTCATCGGGAATGGCGACGGCTTCGGCCCGTCGATCCTCAAGCACGACGCCCGCAGCGATCGCGTCGAGGCCCACAAGCTGCGGGCCAGCCAGTCATCGGGCGAGCCGGTCTTCGTTCCGGCATCGCCTCGAAGCGGTGAGGACGAGGGCTGGGTGCTCAGCTACGTCTATGACAGCGCGACCGAGGGCAGCGAGTTGCTCGTGCTGGACGCCCACGACTGGGGGGCGGCGCCGGTGGCGCGGATACGACTCCCGCGGCGCGTGCCGTACGGCTTCCACGGCTCCTGGGTCGGTGACGACGAGCTGTAGCGAGCCAGCCCCGGCGGGTGCCCATAGGGTCCGGCCGGCCGGGTAGTACCCAGGCGGGCACGCTCCGATCCGGCCCGGTCGGGGCCAAAAGGGGCTGATCGGGCAGGACAACGGCCCTCGGGCGCAGAATCGAGGGCCCCGTGCGAGGCAAGCGATTGCTGACGCCGGGGGGGCACTCCACATACGGGGTCCTCTGGCGCCCGTGACCGACGGCCTCTACGACCAGGCCCGGCACGGCGCGACGCACACCGTCGTCGACGCCGCAGGCCCCGTTCCCGCCCCCCTCATCGAGGGCATGCGGCCCGGACCGGCCGAGCTCGTCG
>DASXYV010000253.1:0-2848 GCA_036502305.1 Acidimicrobiales bacterium | reverse complement strand
CCGTTCCGCTCGATCCCGCCGTGGCGGCCGGAGGCGACACCGGCAACCCGGTGGCGCTGGACAACGAAGGTCCGACGGCGGAGGCGTTCGCCACCATCGCCGGCCGCCTGGTCGACGAGATCCTCCCGCTCGTCGAGATGTCGGGCTGCACCGCCCGGATGCTCGACCGGGTCGAGGCCGCGCTGGACGGCTGACCCGACCGGCTGAGACTGAGACTCGGCACCCCCCGGGCGGGGCCCGCCCAGCGGTCGATCAGCTGTCGATCGATGCGGCGTGGTGGGGCACGGGGAGGGTGACGGCGAAGGCGGCCCCACCCTCGGCCGCCGGCTCGTACCAAACCCGGCCGCCCATGGCCTCGACCAGGCCCCGCACCAGGGAGAGCCCGAGGCCGGTCCCCCGCGCTCGATCCCGTTCGCGCAGGGAGAGGATCTGGAGCCGGTTGAACAGCCTGGGGATCATCACCGGAGGAACCCCGGCACCACGGTCGACCACCGCCAGCTCGACCTCGGAGCCGTCTGCCCGACGGAGCTCGACCGTGACCGGAGGGGTCCCGTGGACCAGGGCGTTCTCGACCAGGTTGGCCATGACCTGTTCCAGTCGCCGTGGGTCGGCCAGCACGGCCGTGCCCGTCGGCACCTGCACCTCGACGGAGGGGCGGGGGTCGCTCGAGAGCAGGTCCACCGAGTGCAGGGCCACCTCGACGACCCTGGCCAGGTCGACCGGTCGGGGGGCGAGGAGCAGCGAGCTGGCCTCCAGCCGGCTCATGTCGTAGAGGTAGTCAGCCAGGCGGGCGATGCGCTCGGCGTGGCGGCGGATGGACTCGCCCGTGCGCTGGATGTGATCGGGCCCCAGCTCTCGACCGTGGGCCTCGAGGGTGGAGCCCAGACCCAGGATCGTGCTGAGCGGCGTCCGCAGATCGTGGGTGACCAGGGCGAGGAACTCGTTCTTCTCCGCCTCCAGGTCGTGTGCCGTGGTGGTGTCCCGCACCACGGCCTGGAAGCCAACGAGCTCGGCGTCGTGATAGCGGGGCATGGTCCGGACCTCGAGGACCCGCCGGACGCCATCGGCCCGCACGATCGTGAGCTCGATCACCTCGGCGCCTTCGAGCGGCTCGGTGATGAGCGCGTCGAGCTTCGAGCTCGGGTCCAAAGGAACGACGATGTCGGTGAGCGGGGTGCCCACCAACCCCTCGGTCGGGCGACCGAGGATGATCCCGAGGGCCGGATTGGCGTACTGGATCCGACCCACGAGATCGACTTCCCAGATACCGCTGAAGGAGTGCTCGACGACGTTCTCGTAGCGGGCCCGGCTCTCCTTCTGCTCCTCGACCACGGCGGCCCAGTAACCCTGGGCCAGGGCATCGGTCAGCCGGTCCATGGCAGGCAGGACGCGGGTCAGCAGCAGCGACAGTGCCAGCCCCCAGTGGCGGCCCCGCTCCTCGGCCAGCTCCACCGCGGTCTGGACGACGAGGTCGCGCGAGATTCGCAGCACGACGAGCAGCTGCGGAAGCGGTGAGCCGGCCCAGGCGGCGCTCGCTCCGACCTCCTGGAGGTCGCCAACGAGCGCCTCGTCGACCTCGGCCCCCTGGCCGGTGACGGCGAGGATCGCCTCGAAGCGGGCGCGGGCCTGATCGATGAAGCGCGCCTGCTCGGACAGCGACCACCCTCGAGACTCCGGGAACACGGTCGAGAAGATCTCGAACGCCCTCCTGGCCATCTCCTCGGAGCGCCCGTCGAGAGCATCGAGCAGGGTCTGTGGGTCGACGCTGTCGAGGGCGGCGTCGAGGATGTTGCCCGATCCGTTCTCGGCGTTGCGGGCCAGGAACGCCTTGAGGTCGACCAGGGCGAACTCAGGCCCACCGGTCCCGGTCCCGGTGCCGAGCGCGGCGAGATATCCGGTGTCGACCAATGCCTCGACCGATTCGGCCGGGAGGTCAAGGTATTCGGCGGCCTTGGCGAGGGAGACCGGCCGCCGGCTTCCGGTATCTCGGTCGGGCATGACTCAGTTCTAGTTCGACGCGGGCTGAGAATCACCTACTGAATCGGCCGTCAGGCCAAGCAGCGTTCATCGCCGAGCCCCCGGCGAGCTACCCTCGCGTTCGATGGGGAGCAGCAAGCTCGACCCGGATGATGCCGGATCGGGCGCAGGGGAGCGAAGGGACGACACCCGCCGGGTCCGATCGGTCCCGCGCGGGCGGTCCACGGGTCCGCCCGGCGAGCGACGCGCCAACAGCGATGCAGCCCCGTGGCGAAGCGGCGCGGCGCCGGCGGGAGACGCGCCGTCACGCCGTGACGCGGCCTCGAGGCAACCGCTCCCCCCGCCGCCCCGCCGGATGACCGGCAACGGGCGTCAGGCAAGCGAGCCGCCGTTCGATGTCGAGGATGCCAACGATGCCGCCAACGGGGCCGATGAGGTCGGAGCATCCAAAGCGTCCAAAGCGGCCAAACGAGTCAACGAGGCCGACAGGACGGCACGCCAGGGCGAGGGCCTCGGACGCGGCCCGGCCCGCGGCACTGGGCGCGGCATCGCCGGTGGCGCTGCCGCCGGGGCGGCAGTGGGCGGCGCGGCTGCGGCCGGGGTGGCAGCGGGGGCGCTGACGATGCCGAGCGGGCCGACCGCGCCCGTCACGTGGCGCAAGCGGCTCCTTCCCAAGACCGTGCGCGGCATGGTCTCGCTGATCGTGGCCGCCTCGGTGGGCGCCGCCCTGAGCGGCACCATCCTGTACGCCTACTACCAGTACCGCCTCAACCAGACGGAGCAGCGGGTGGGTTCCTTCGTCAACGGTTTCGACCAGCGCTTCAAGACCGCCGTGGGCACCATCCAGGCCGACCAGGCCAACGCGCAGGCT
>DASXYV010000252.1:0-3290 GCA_036502305.1 Acidimicrobiales bacterium | reverse complement strand
CGGAGCAGCCGGATGTGTATCAGGTGGCCTCCGGCACGAGGAATCCGCTGCGGTACGACCACCTGGTGAGCCTGGCCGAGTCCTGGTTCACCGAGCACCCCTTGTACGACTCGCGCGGCCAGCCGATCGCGGTGCCCAACTGGTCGTTCCCGGGGCGGGGAAAGGTGCAGCGTCAGCTGAGCCGGGCCGGCAAGGGACTGGAGGCGGCCGAGCGACTGATGGGGGCCCTGCCCCTGCGGGGCCGTCGAGCCGAGGTGTCCTCACAGCTCGAGGAGCGACGACAACAGGCCGAGCGAGCGCTCAGCTACGTGGAGCTGTACGGCTCATACGCCGAGACCGAGGCCCGCTTCCGTGTCGACCGGTTGCTGTCGCTGTGGGAGCGGACCGACGACGCCGATCGACAGGCGCTGTGCTTCGACCCCGCCGTCATCGACTGGGCGCACTACCTCCACGAGATCCACCTGCCGTCGGTCGTCACCCAGGCCCGGGTTCGCACCACTCCCGGGCCACGGGTCGGACCGACCCGAGCCGAGCGTGGACTGCGCGCCGTCCTCGCACCGGAGCGCCATCTCGCCGCCTTCGACCTCGAGAACACCCTCATCGCGTCCAACGTGGTCGAGTCCTACGCCTGGCTGGCGACCCGGCACCTCAGTGAGGGCGACCGGCTCCGCTTCACGCTCCGCACGTTGCGCGAGGTGCCGGGCATGCTGGCGCTCGACCGGCGGGACCGGGGCGACTTCCTGCGCGCTTTCTATCGCCATTACGACGAGGCGCCAGCCGAGCAGGTGCGGGCCGACGCGTGGGAGATGTTCAGCGCCCTCATCCTGGCCAAGTCGTTCCCGGCCGGTATCCGGCGGGTGCGCGACCACCGCAGTCGGGGCCACCGGACACTGCTCATCACCGGAGCCATCGACCTCGTCATCGAGCCGTTGCGCCCTCTCTTCGACGACATCGTCTGCGCCCGTCTGGCCGAGCGCGACGGCCGGATGGTCGGCGAGCTCGTCGAGCCTCCGCCGACCGGTGAAGCCCGGGCCATGGTCATGGCCGCCTACGCCGAGGCCGAGGGGCTCTCCCTCGCCGAGTCGGTGGCCTACGCCGACTCGAGCAGCGATCTGCCCATGCTGGAAGCGGTCGGCCACCCGGTCGCCGTCAACCCCGAGGCCAAGCTTGCGACCATCGCCCGCAAGCGCGGGTGGCACGTCGAGAACTGGACCAGGTCACCCGGCGCACCCCGGCACCTGCTTCCTTTCGCCCCACAGCCAGCCCGGGAGGCCGGCCCGAGAAGAGAGCCGGCGCGCCATGCGGGCCGGGCAGTAGAGCGATGAAGGCGCTCCTCTTCGAGCGGAGCATCCCCCGCTACGCGGCAGCACGGGTGGTCTCGTCCCTCGGCTCCGGCCGGGGTGTGACGGTGGCTCCCCTGAAGCTGATGGATATCGACGAGCCGGACCTTCCCGGCCCCGGTTGGACCCGGGTCCGGCCCCGCCTGGCCGGGATCTGCGGGTCCGACCTCACCACGCTGGACGGCAAGAGCTCGCGCTACTTCGAGCCCATCGTGAGCCTTCCGTTCGTCCCCGGGCACGAGGTGGTCGGCGACGTCGAGGGCGACGGCAACGGGACCCCTGGTCGGGTCGTCATCGAGCCCGTGCTGGGATGCCTGGCGCGAGGGGTCGATCCCCCCTGCCCGGCTTGCGCCGTCGGCGACACGGGTGGCTGCGAGCGCGTCGCGTTCGGACACCTCAAGGCGGGGCTCCAGACCGGCTACTGCGCCGACACCGGAGGCGGCTGGTCCGGCGGTCTCGTCGCCCACCGCAGCCAGCTCCATCCCGTCCCGGACCGACTGAGCGACGAAGCCGCGGTCATGGTGGAGCCGGCCGCGTGCGCGGTCCACGCCGCCCTCGCCGCTGGCGTGACGGAAGGATCCAGTGTCGTCGTGCTCGGCGCCGGCACCCTCGGCCTGTGCACAATCGCCGCGCTCCGCCAGCTGACCCTCCCCGGCACGCTGTTGGCCGGAGCCAAGCATCCGGCCCAGCGGCAACTGGCCTCGGAGCTCGGCGCCGACCTGGTCGTCGATCCCGACGAGGTCCCCCGGGCGGTGCGCCGGCTGACCCGCTCGCTCGCCGCTGGCGCGCAGCTGACCGGCGGCGCCGACGTCGTGCTCGACTGCGTGGGGAGCGCCGACTCGACCGAGCAGGCCCTCTCCGTCGTCCGATCCCGCGGTCGGGTCATCCTCGTGGGCATGCCCGGCTCGGCTCGGATCGACCTGACTCCCCTGTGGCACCGCGAGATCAGCCTCACGGGGGCCTACGCCTACGGTCGGGAGTCAGCCGGGGCGAACGGGGCCCGGCCCCGCACGTTCGATCTGGCCTTCGATCTCGTCGTCCAGGCCGGCCTCCACCGCCTGGTGTCCGCCCACTATCCGCTCGACCGGTTCCACGACGCCGTCGAGCACGCCGGTTCCGCCGGCCGGCGCGGTGCCACGAAGGTCGTGTTCGACCTGCGCGAGCAACCCCGTTGGCGCAAGACTGGAGCTGCCGGATGAGTCCCCGACCCGGGTTCGTGCTCGAGGTGGATCGCTCGACGCCGCCGACCCTCGTCTGGCACGGAGAGGGCTTCCGCCTCGAGCGACTGCCGGTCGGATCGCGAGTCGTCTACCCGCCCGAGTCCCGTACGCCCCTCGAGGACCCCGACGCTGCCATCCGTGACGCGCTCCTCAATCCTCTCGGCGACAGCCAGCCCCTGCCGGCGCTGCTGCGGGCAGGCATGAGCCTGACGATCGCCTTCGACGACATCTCGCTCCCCCTGCCGCCGATGCGCAGTCCCGACATCCGCCAGCAGGTCATCGAGGCGGTGCTCGACCTGGCCGCCGAGGCCGGCGTCGACGACGTGGTGCTGGTCGCTGCGCTCGCCCTCCACCGTCGGATGACCGAGCCCGAGCTGCGCCATATCCTCGGCGACCGAATCTACGACGCCTTCGCCCCTCACGGCCTGCTCACCCAGCACGACGCCGAGGACCCCGACGGCATGCTCCACCTCGGGCTGACAGACGCCGGCGAGGACGTGGAGATCAACCGGCGGGCGGCCACCAGCGACCTCCTCGTCTACGTCAACATCGACCTGGTTCCGATGGACGGCGGCCACAAGAGCGTCGCCACCGGCCTGGCCAGCTACCGAAGCCTTCGCCACCACCACAACGTCCGCACCATGCAGCACAGCAGGTCCTTCATGGACCAGCACCGGTCCGAGCTCCACTCGTCCAACTGGCGCATGGGTCGCCACATCGCCGCCAGCGG
>DASXYV010000251.1:0-14354 GCA_036502305.1 Acidimicrobiales bacterium | reverse complement strand
CACCCCGACGATCACCGGACCAGGGTCTGGCGGGCGAGGCACAGGCCGATGATCGTCTTGGCGTCGCAGATGGCGCCCGACGCGATCAGCTCCGGTATCTCGGCGAGCCCCACACTGACCACCGTCATCTGGCGCTCTTCGGCCCCTTGGCGATCGAGCCGACCGGGCGTCAGCTCGGACGCCAGGAACACGATCGAGTGCTCGTCGCTGAAGCCGGGCGAGTTGTAGAAGTGCGCCAGGCGTTCCAACCGACCGGGCCGCAGTCCGATCTCCTCCTCGAGCTCGCGCCGGGCCGTGGCTTCCGGGGACTCACCGGACACGTCCCGCTTGCCGGCTGGCAGCTCGAGCAGCTCGCCTCCGACGGCGGCCCGGAACTGGCGAACGAGCAGGACGGTTGTCCCCTCCTCGACGAGGGGCACCATCGACACCGCTCCCGGGTGGTGCACGATCTCCCGCTCGAAGGTGTCGCCGTCGGGACCGGAGAAGGTGGCCGTCGCCACCGTGATGAGCGAACCCTCATAGCGCAGCTGCTCATCGAGCCTGCGAAACGGCGACCCCGACGGCTCAGTTGACGGCATCGAGGTCGAGCAGGCGAGGTGCCCGTCCTCGGGCCCGGGACAGCGCAGCCCCGACCAGCTCGCGGAAGAGGGGATGTGGCCGGTCCGGCCGGCTCTTGAACTCGGGGTGGGCCTGGGTTCCCACCCAGAACGGATGCCCGGGGAGCTCGACGAACTCGACCAGCCGGTCGTCGGGAGACGTGCCGGAGCAAAGGAGCCCGGCCTCCTCGAGCCGCAGGCGGTAGCGGGGGTTGACCTCGTAGCGGTGGCGGTGGCGCTCGGACACGACGGGCTCGCCGTAGGCCGCGGCGACCTGGGAACCGGGTAGGAGGCGGGCGACGTAGGAGCCCAGGCGCATCGTCCCACCGAGGTCGGTCACCTCGGCCTGCTCGTCCATCAGGTCGATGACGGGGTGCGGCGTGGTGCTGTCGATCTCCCGGGAGTTGGCTCCGGTCAGGAGGGCGACGTTGCGGGACAGCTCGATGACCATGGCCTGGAGACCGAGGCACAGACCGAGACAGGGGATGCGGTGCTCGCGGGCGTAGCCCGCGGCGGCCACCTTGCCCTCGACGCCCCGCTCTCCGAAGCCTCCGGGGATCACGATGCCGTCGAGGTCCCGGAGCCGGCCGTCGGCCAGCATGCCGGTCACCTCCTCGGCCTGGACCCACTCGATCTCGACCTTGGCCCGGTGGTGGAAGCCGGCGTGGCGCAGGGCCTCGACAACCGACAGGTAGGCGTCGGGAAGATTGACGTACTTGCCGATCAGGCCGATGCGCACCGAGGTGGTGGCGGCCTCGATACGGTCCACCATGGCTTCCCACGGCGAGAGATCGACCGCGTGCTCGGGCCCGTCGAAGTGGAGGAGCCGGCACACGTAGTCGTCGAGCCCCTCGGCATGGAGCACGAGAGGGATCTCGTAGATGTTCTCGGCGTCCACCGCAGAGGCGACGCCCTCCATCGGGACGTCACACAGCATGGAGATCTTGCGCTTGAGGCCCTCGGAGATGGGCTGATCGCTGCGGCAGACGATGACGTCGGGCTGGATGCCCCGGCTGCGCAGCTCGGTGACCGAGTGCTGGGTGGGCTTGGTCTTCTGCTCACCCGACGGACCGATGTAGGGGACGAGGGTGAGATGGACATAGCACACGTTGTCCCGGCCCACGTCCTTGCGGAACTGCCGGACGGCCTCGAGGAACGGAAGGATCTCGATGTCGCCGACAGTGCCGCCGACCTCGGTGATGACGACGTCGACGTCGTCGGCGGCCAGGTTGGTGATGCGGTCCTTGATCTCGTCGGTGACGTGGGGGATGACCTGCACCGTCTTGCCGAGGAAGTCGCCCCGGCGCTCCTTGGCGATCACCGAGGAGTAGATGGAGCCGGTGGTCGAGTTGGAGTTGCGGCGGAGGTTCTCGTCGACGAAGCGCTCGTAGTGCCCGAGGTCGAGGTCGGTCTCCCCCCCGTCGTCGGTGACGAACACCTCCCCGTGCTCGAAGGGGTTCATCGTGCCCGGGTCGACGTTGATGTAGGGGTCGAGCTTCTGCATGGTGACCCGGAGACCCCGCGCCTTGAGGAGCCGGCCGAGCGAGGAGGCCGTCAGACCCTTGCCAAGCGAGCTGGCAACACCGCCGGTCACGAATATGTGCTTCGCCACAGCGTCCCTCGTAGCGCTTTCTCCTCGGGCTCTACCCGAGCCACGGTACCCCACCTCGACGGGGTAGAAGGCGATGCCCGCGGCGCTGGATACAGCCCGATCCGAAGCCCCCGAGGTTCACTCGGTTCCACCTTTTGTCGAAAGCGGGCGCGCCGGCGGTGGCCGCGATGCCCCGCTTTCGACCCCGCTGGCCCGGCGCGCTAGCGGCGCCGCTCGCGGGCCGCCGCCGTCAGCAGCTCCTCGGCATGGTGCCTCCCGGTGGCGCTCTCGGGCAGGCCCGAGAGCATCCGGGACAGCTCGACCACCCGGCCGGCGTCGTCGAGCGGGACGACCTCGGCCACCGTGCGCCCGCCCCGCTCCCGCTTGCGCACGGCCACCTGGTGGTCGGCGAAGGCCGCCACCTGGGGGAGGTGGGTGACCACGAGCACCTGGTGATGGCCGGCCAGCGAGGCCAGCGCCCGCCCCACGGCGAGCGCCGCCTCACCGCCGACGCCGGCGTCGACCTCGTCGAAGACCAGCGTCGGGGGCGCCTCCGAGAGGACCAGGCGTGTCGCCAGCATGGCCCGGGACAGCTCGCCCCCCGAGGCCACCTTGGCCAGCGGCAGCGCCGGCTCCCCGGGGTTGGCGCCCAGCAGGAAGGTGACCTCGTCGCCGGGATCGGTGCTGCCGACCATCACCTCCAGCCGGGCGCGGGGCAGGGCGAGGTCGCGCAGGTTGGCCTGCACGGCGCGGGCAAGCCGGGGTGCGGCAGCCCGGCGGGCGGCGCCGACGGCTCCTTCGGCCGCGGCCAGCGCGGCCCTGCCTCCCTCCCGCTCCGCTTCCAGGGCGGCGACCCGCTCCTCGTGCGACTCGAGCTCGGCGCGCCGGGACCTCGCCGCCTCGGCGAAGGCGAGGACGTCGGCGAGGGTGTCGCCGTACTTTCGTCGAAGCCCGGCGAGCAGCTGACGTCGGTCGCGTACGACGGCCAGTCGCGCCGGGTCGTCTTCCAGCTGCTCGTGGGCGTGGCGCAGCTCGGTGGCGGCGTCGGCGAGCTCGGCCTCGAGCGAGCGCAGGCGGGCCTCCACCTCGGCCAGCGGCCCGCGTCCGGCGACGGCGTCGACCGCCACACCCAGCGCTTCGACCGCGCCCGCGGTACCTCCGCTCGCCCCGCTCGACGCCGCCCCTGTGCCGTCGGCCCGCAGCGCGGCCAGCGCCGTCGCCGCCGCCTCGCGGTGCGCGGTGGCGCCAGCCAGCGCCTCCTCCTCGCGGGCCAGGACCTCGTCCTCGTCAGGATCGCCGAGCGAGGCGTCGTCCAGCTCCTCCAGCTGGAACCCGAGCAGGTCGAGCTCGCGTGCACGTGACCGGGCGTCGCCGCCGAGCCCGGCCAGGCTCTCGTCGATCGACATCAGGCGAGCCCGGGCCTCGTCTACCGGCGCCTGGTCGACACCTCCGAAGGCGTCCAGCGATGCCCGCTGCGCCGCCTGGGCCAGGAGGGACTGGTGGGCGTGCTGGCCGTGCAGATCGACGAGCGCGGCCCCCGTCTCGGCCAGGACCGAGGCGGGGACCATCCGGGTGTCGAGCCACCCCCGCGACCGACCACTCACCGGGATCGATCGGGCCAGCACCTGCTCCTGGCCGCCGTGCTCGAAGCGGCCCTCGACCACGGCCTCCTCGGCACCGGGTCGCACGAGGAGCGGGTCGGCCCGCCCGCCCACGAGCAGCTCCAGCGCCTCGACGAGCAGCGTCTTACCGGCCCCGGTTTCCCCCGTCAGAGCAGTCATGCCGGGGCCGAGGACGACGCTGAGCCGGTCGATGACTCCCAGGTCGCGCACGCCGAGCTCGAGGAGCATCAGCGATCCGTGAGGTTGAACTTGGCCTTGAGGATCGAGTGGAAGTCGCGCCTGCCGAAGGTGACGAGCCGCGCCGGGTGAGGGCCGGCCCGGCACACGACGGCGTCACCGGGCTCGAGGTGCTCGAGGCACGAGCCGTCGACGACCAGCACTGCTGGGCCACCCGACCGCAGCTCGAGGCGGACGGTCTCGCTCGGCCCGAGCACGAGGGGACGGTCGAACAGCATGTGCGGCGACACGGGCGTCACGATGAGGGCGCGCAGGTGCGGCGACACGATCGGCCCGCGCGCCGAGAGGTTGTAGGCGGTAGAGCCGGTCGGCGTGGCCACGAGGATGCCGTCGGCGACGTAGGTGATGAATGGTCGATCGGCGATGCTGGCCGCCAGCCGGACGGTGTGGCCGGGCGGCACCTGCTTCTCGACCACCATCTCGTTGAGGGCAACAAGCGACCGCGTGGGCGAGGCCCGTCCCTCCTCGACGTCCGCAGCCGACGCCCCGCCGTACACGACCACCTGGAGCGTCATTCGCTCCTCGACGCCGTAGTCGCCGGCCAGGAAGCGCTCGAGGGCTGCTTGCAGGCCCGCCGGCTCCACCTCGGTGAGGTAGCCCAGATGCCCGAGGTTCACACCGAGGACGGGTACACCCGCGGGAGATGCCAGCTCGACGGCCCGCAGCATGGTGCCGTCGCCACCGAAGCTGACGGCCAGGTCGATGTCGGCCTCGGTCCCGGTGTCGGTCACCAGCGGTTGGGCGTGGCCTTCGGCGGCGCGCACCTGATGCCCCCGATCCCGCAGCCAGGTGCCCATCCGACCGGCGAGCGCCACCGCCTCGGGCCGCTCGGGATGGGTCACGAAGGCGACGTTGGCCATCATCCGCCTCCGGCGCGGTTGCCTGGCGAGGCTCCGCCGCGGCTGGCCGCCTGGGCCACGACCGATGCGAGGTCGAGCGGGGGCTCGGCCTGGCCCGGAGGTCCGGACAGCCCATCGGGACGGGCGTGGGCGCGGGCATGCACGAGGAACTCGACGTTTCCGTGGGCGCCGGTGAGCGGGGACACCATGGCCCCCATCATCGCGGCTCGGGCGCGACGAAAGGAGGAGCAGACCTCGTCCAGGACCCTCGCCCACACCCGTGGGTCTTTGACCACGCCCCTCCCCCGGCTGGCCTCGACCCGGCCTGCCTCGAACTGGGGCTTGACCAGCGCCACCACGTCAGCGTCCGCCGCGGCCAGCTCTCCGAGCAGCACGGGGGCCACCGTCCGCAGCGAGATGAACGAAAGGTCGGCGACGACGACGGGAAACGGGACCCCGCCCACCTGGTCCAGCTCGAGATTGCGCACATTGGTGCGTTCCAGGACCATCACCCTCGGGTCGCGCCGCAGCCGTTCGTGCAGCTGGCCCCGGCCCACGTCCACCGCGACGACCTCGGCGGCGCCCCGACTGAGCAGGCAGTCGACGAACCCGCCGGTCGACGACCCTGCATCGAGGGCCCTGACGCCGCGCACGTCGATGCCGAACGACCGAAGAGCGGCGTCGAGCTTCTCGCCGCCGCGACTGACGAACGGCGCCGGGGGGCCGAGCAGCTCGATCGGCTCACCGGCTGACACCAACCTCGCCGGTTTGAGGGCCACTGCACCGCCGACGGTCACCTGGCGATCAGCGATGGCGTCGCGGGCCCGGTCCCTGGTGGGTGACAGACCCCGACGCACCAGCTCGGCGTCGAGCCGACGGCGGATCGGCTGGCTCAGGAACCTGCCTTCTTGGTTGTCTTCTTGGCCGGGGAGGCTCGCTTGGCCGTCGCCTTCTTGGCCGTCGCCTTCTTGGCCGGCGCCTTCTTGGCGGGCGCCTTCTTGGCTCTGGCGGCGGGAGCCTTCTTGGCCGGCGCCTTCTTCGTCGACTTCTTGGCCGGTCCCTTCCGGGCCGCCGCCGGCGTCAATCGGGTTACCAAACGCGAGACGTCGTCCTTCGTGACCAGGCTCATGGACGACAGCTGGCGAGAGACTTCTTCCCGAATGAGATCGAGGAGCGCCTCGGTGTTCTTCCGGCTGCGGTCGAGCACATCGTCGACCCACCCCTGGGCCTGCTCCCGCTGCAGGTCACCGAGGCGCACGAGCTCCCTCATCATCTCCTCGGCCCGTTCCCTCGTGACGTGCGTGAAGGCCGCGCCCAGGTCGAGATAGCGACGAATCACTTCGTTTTGCTCCATGGAGCACACGCTATATGCGATGGCGCCCACTGCATATAGCCAAATCGGCAGCAGGCGATGGAGCGACCGCTCAGTCGCCGCCCATTGAGGGAAATTGCTGTCCGGTACGCCCCCGCGACGCCATCGAACCCGGCTCGGCGATTGCAGGGGCCCCCGAGAGCTCGTCGGTCACGAGCGCGGCCAGATCGGCTGCCTCGGTATCGGGAGCCGGATCGAGGCGACCGTGGTTCGGATCCGTGACCCCGCTCAGCACGAGCGCGAAGCGCGCTCCCAGCCGGCGGGCCAGCTTGCCGTCGGTGGAGGGGCGATCACCGACGACGACATCGATGGCCCCGAACCGCTGTCGCAGCAGCGACACGATCGGATCGTTCGGCTTGCCAGCCACGGTCGGGGTGGCCCCCGAGGCGTAGGCGACGGCAGCCAGCAGGGCTCCAGCACCCGGCAGCGGTCCATGCGGCGTCGGATACGTGGCGTCGTCGTTGGTGGCGATAAGCCGCGCCCCGCCCAGGACCGCCGATACGGCGGCGGAGAGACCGGTGAAGTCGAACTCTCGGTGGAAGCCCACGACCACGGCGTCGCACCGTCCCGAGCGCACGGCCCGCACGCCCCGACGCGCCAGCGACTCCTCGACACCGGCGCCGGCGAAGACCAGCGCCGTCGATCCCGGCTCGAGGAGCGAGGTCGCCGCCTCGGCCGAGGTGAGGATGTCGGTTCGATTCACCGTGATGCCCATCTTGTTCAGCCTGGCCACGTAGTCCGTCACGCTGTGGGCGGAGTTGTTCGTTAGGAACACCACACGGTTCCCGTCGGCCCGCAGCCGGGAGACGGCGCCGGCGGCGCCAGGGATCGCGGTATCGCCCAGCCAGACGACACCATCGAGGTCCAGAAGCCACACCATGGCGACATCCTCGCACGGCCGGCGGCGGCCGTGGGCCGACGGGCCGCGGGGGGCCGGCCGGTTGCCAGGCTGGCCGCGGTGCGGCCGGTGACGCCGCGGTGTGCTACGCAGGTCCGGTGCCCCGCTTCGAGCCATTCACCGGGCTGCGCTACCGACTGGACGCTCTCCACCAGCGCGGCGTCTCTCTCGACGACGTCATCGCCCCCCCGTACGACGTGATCGACGCCACCGAGCGGGACGCCCTCGCCGGGCGCAGCCCGTACAACGCGGTCCACGTCGAGCTTCCCGCCGACGACCCGGACCGTCACCTCGATCGGTACCAGGCGGCGCGTCACCTCCTCGATAGCTGGCTGTCCGAGGACGTGGTCGCCGAGGACGACGAGCCGTCGTTCTACCGCTACGAGATGAGCTATCGGGACGAGCACGGCGCATCCCGCCGGACGGCCGGGGTCATCGGCGCGCTGGGTCTCGCCATACCGGGCGAGGCAGACGTCCTGCCCCACGAGCGGACCATGCCCAAGCCCAAGGGCGACCGTCTCGAACTGCTCCGCGCGTGCAGGGCCAATCTGTCGCCGGTGTGGGGTCTGGCCCTGGCCGGAGGCCTGAGCCAGGCCGCGGACACCGGGGAACGACCGGTGGCCGTGGCGACCGACGGCGACGGCGTCGAGCACCAGCTGTGGCGGATCACCGACCGAGGCGCGGTCGAGGCGATCAGAGCCTCGGTGACGTCCGCGCCCGTGGTCATCGCCGACGGCCACCACCGGTTCGAGACGGCGCTCGCCTACCGGGAGGAGCGCCGGGCGGCCACGGGCGGCTTGCCCGGCGACTACGACATGGTCATGGCGCTCGTCGTCGAGCTGGCCGACGACCAGCTCGTGGTGCGACCGATCCACCGGCTCCTCGCCGGGCTACCGGATGGAATCGACCTGCCGGAGGCGTTCAGCTCCCGCTTCTACGTTTCGCACCTCGACCATCCCGCCCCCCGACATCTGGCGGCGGAGATCGCCGCAGAGGCTGCCATGGGCCTGGTCACGAAGGCGGGGACGTGGCTGCTCCGGCCTCGACCGGAGACCGTCGCCGCCGCCGGGATCGACGTCGACTCCGGCCTTCTCGACGTCGCCCTGGCGGCGCTGCCCGCCCACGACGTGACCTACGAGCCGAGCTGGGATCGGGCCGTCGACGCCGTCGAGCAGGGTGCCGCCCAGGCCGCCGTGCTGCTGCGCCCGGCGGCCGTGGCCACCATCGCGGAGGCCGCGCACGAGGGTCTGCGGATGCCCCCGAAGACGACCTACTTTCATCCCAAGCCGAGGACGGGGATGGTCTTCCGGCCGGTGCGCGGCTGAGCTACTGGCCGGCCTCGCGGGCCGGCCCTTTCGGCTGGGACTACTCGACGGTCCAGGTGGACCCGGACCGAAGCAGGGCAGCCAGGTCGCCGGGACCCTGGCGCTCCTGGGCGTCGAGCAGCTGGCGGCCGATCTCGGATCCGAACTCCGGTCGGGCCACGGCCCGGAACACGCCGATCGGTGTCGGCTCGTACGGTCCCCCGGCCACACGGGAGAGGGTGAAGGCGAGGCTCGGGTCCTCCCTGGCCTCGTCGTGGACGACGAGGGCCTCCTCGCCCACATCGGCCACGTCGACCAGGCGGGCGCGGCCCTGATCGTCGAGAGCCACCCCTCGCTCTCCCTCGCGACCGAAGCGCACGGGCTGGCCGTGAACGAGCGGGATGAGGTTGGTCGGCCTGGCGTCCTTGGCCAGGACCTGGTCGAAGGCGCCGTCGTTGAAGACGTTGCAGTTCTGATAGATCTCGACGAAGGCCGAGCCCTGGTGGTCGTGGGCCCTGCGGAACGTCTCCATCATGTGCTTGCGGTCCATGTCGTGGGTGCGGGCCACGAAGCTGGCCTCGGCCCCCAGGGCAAGGCTGATCGGGTTGAACGGCGTGTCCAGGGAACCGAACGGCGTCGACTTGGTGACCTTGCCCACCTCGGAGGTCGGCGAGTACTGACCCTTCGTCAGCCCGTAGATCTGGTTGTTGAACATCAGGATGGTGATGTTCACGTTGCGCCGGAGGGCGTGGATCAGGTGGTTCCCACCGATCGACAGCGAGTCACCGTCGCCGGTGATCACCCAGACGTCGAGGTCCGGCCGGGAGATGGCGAGGCCGGTGGCCAGCGCCGGCGCCCGACCGTGGATCGAGTGCACGCCATAGGTGTTCATGTAGTACGGGAAGCGGGCGGCGCAGCCGATGCCCGACACGAAGACCGTCGACTCCCGCCGGACGCCCAGGTCCGGCATGAGCATCTGCATGGCTGTGAGGATGGAGTAGTCGCCGCAGCCGGGACACCACCGGACCTCCTGGTCCGAGGACCAGTCCTTCTTCGTCGTGGTCGGAACGGACACGTCGGTCATGGGGTGGGGACACCTCCGTTGCCGCTGACGGGCTCCTCGATGAGCGCAGCGATGGCCGCCTCCAGCTCGCCGGCCCTGAAGGGGACACCCTGGATCTTGGTCACCGACCGGGCGTCGACCAGGAACTCCGCCCGCACCAGCCTGCTCAGCTGACCGAGGTTGCCTTCGGGTACCAGCACCTTGGGGTAGCTGGCCAGCACCTTGCCGAGATCGGCCGGGAACGGGTTGAGATGGACGAGATGGGCGTGCGCCACCCCCAGGCCCCGCGCCCGCACGCGTCGCACGGCGGCGGCGATGGCACCGTAGGTCGAGCCCCAGCCCAGCACCAGCACGTCGGCCCCGTCCGGATCGTCCACCTCGACGGAGGGGATGTCGGCGGCGACACCGGCGACCTTGGCCGCTCGGAGGCGGACCATGCGCTCGTGGTTGGCGGGATCGTAGGAGACGTCCCCGCTGCCGTCCTCCTTCTCCAGACCACCGACGCGGTGCTCGAGACCGGGAGTGCCCGGGATCGCCCACGGTCGAGCGAGCGTCACGTCGTCTCGCTGGTAGGGCCAGAAGGCGGGATTGCCGTCGGCGTCGGTGTGGTTCGTCGCGGTGGCGTAGGGGACCGAGATGTCAGGAAGATCGTCGACGTCCGGCAGCATCCACGGTTCGGACCCGTTGGCCACGTACCCGTCCGACAGCAGGAAGACCGGGGTGCGGTATTTGACGGCGATGCGAACGGCCTCGATGACGGCGTCGAAGCAGTGCGACGGCGTCTTGGCCGCCACGATCGGCACCGGAGCCTCGCCGTGGCGGCCGTACATGGCGTGCAGCAGGTCGGCCTGCTCGGTCTTCGTCGGCAGCCCGGTCGACGGTCCACCCCGCTGGATGTCGATGATGAGCAGGGGGAGCTCGAGGCTGACCGCCAGACCGATCGTCTCGGACTTGAGGTCGATCCCCGGACCGCTCGTGGTGGTCACACCCAGTCCCCCACCGAAGGCCGCTCCGAGGGCGGCGCCGATGCCGGCGATCTCGTCCTCGGCCTGGAGGGTCCGGATCCCGAAGTTCTTGTGCTTGGACAGCTCGTGGAGGATGTCCGACGCCGGGGTGATCGGGTAGGAACCGAGCAGGATCGGCAGCCCGGCGAGCTGTCCGGCGGCGATGAGCCCCCAGGCGAGGGCGGTGTTCCCGGTGACGTTGGTGTACGTGCCCGGAGGCAGAGATGCAGGCTTGACCTGGTAGTTGGCCTGGAAGAGCTCTGCGGTCTCGCCGAAGTTGTACCCGGCCTTGAAGGCCAGCGTGTTGGCCTGGGCGACGATCGGCGCCTTCTTGCCGAAGCGGGCCTCGATCCAGGCCAGGACGCCCTCGGTCGGGCGGGTGTACATCCACGAGATCAGGCCGAGGGCGAAGAAGTTCTTGCTGCGCTCTGCCTCCCGGGGCTTGGCCCCGGTCTCCTTGCAGGCCTCGAGGGTGAGGGAGGTCATCGGGACCTCGAACACGGTGAACCCGTTGAGCGTCCCGTCGGCGAGCGGATTGTCCTTGTAGCCCGCCTTGGCCAGCGATCGGTCGTCGAACGAGTCGGCATTGACGATCAGCGTGGCGCCGGGCGGCACGTCGCTCAGGTTTGCCCTGAGGGCCGCCGGGTTCATGGCCACGAGCACGTTCGGCGCATCCCCCGGGGTGAGGATGTCGTGGTCGGAGATGTGGACCTGGAAGGCCGACACACCCGCCAGGGTCCCGGCAGGGGCACGGATCTCGGCCGGGAAGTCGGGGAGGGTGGACAGATCGTTGCCCAGCAGGGCGCTGACGGCCGTGAAGCGGTCCCCGGTCAGCTGCATGCCGTCGCCGGAGTCCCCGGCGAAGCGGATGACAACTCTGTCCAGCTCCTGGGTGCGGTCAGTCTGCGCCGTGTCGGCCAACAGGTCTCCGTTCACTCACGTCACTCACGCGGCCATACCACGTTAATTTCCCCGCAACATCATACCGCGCGCCCTCGCGATATGACGCAGCGTCAGGAGTAGCAGCGTGCCGGCGTGGAACGGCGAGCGGGTGGCCGTCAGGCGATGGTGACCGAGCGGTCCAGGAAGACATCCTGGACGCTGTGGAGCAGGTCGACGCCCTCGGCCATGGGACGCGAGAACGACTTCCGCCCGACGATGAGGCCGGTACCGCCGGCCCGCTTGTTGATGACGGCCGTGCGCACCGCTTGTCCCAGATCGCCAGCCCCCTTCGAGTCGCCACCCGAGTTGATGAGCCCGATGCGACCCATGTAGCAGTTGACGACCTGCCAGCGGGTCAGATCGATCGGGTTGTCCGTCGTCAGCTCGTCGTAGACGAGAGGATCGGTCTTGCCGTACTTGAGGACGTTGTAGCCCCCGTTGTTCTCCGGCTGCTTCTGCTTGATGATGTCGGCCTCGATCGTCACGCCCATGTGGTTGGCCTGGCCAGTGAGGTCGGCCGACAAGCTGTAGTCGACGCCGTCGACCTTGAAGGCAGAGTTACGTAGGTAGCACCAGAGCACGGTGAACATGCCGAGCCGGTGGGCCTCGGCGAAAGCCGCGCTCACCTCCTGGATCTGTCGCGTGCTCTCCTCGGAGCCGAAGTAGATGGTGGCCCCGACCGCCACCGCCCCCAGGTCGGCGGCCTGGCGGACCGAGCCGAACATCACCTGGTCGTACTTGTTCGGATAGGTCAGCAGCTCGTTGTGGTTGAGCTTGACCAGGAACGGGATCCGGTGGGCGTAGCGGCGGGCGACGATCCCGAGCCCCCCGAGGGTGGTGGCGATGGCGCTGCAACCGCCCTCGATGGCGAGCTCGCACAGATTGCGAGGGTCGAAGTAGGCCGGGTGCTTGGAGAAGCTGGCCGCGGCGGAGTGCTCGATCCCCTGGTCGACCGGCAGGATCGAGAGATAGCCGGTGCCGCCCAGCCGGCCGTGGTTGTAGACCGACGCCAGATTGCGGACGACGGCGATGGGCCGATCCGAGTCCAGCATGACCCGGTCGATGTAGTCGGGACCGGGAAGGACGAGCTCGTCCTTGGGAATCGCCTTGGCCTGGTGGTTCAGCAGCGAATCGGACTCGTCACCGAGCAGCTGTTGGAGATCCACGGTGCGCTCCTTGCCATTGGCGTTGCCCTTGCCGGGCCCTTGCCGGCCCTGGCCGCCCGAGCCGTGTCGCTGCTCGGGTCGACGGGTCCAGCCTATCGGGGACGCCCCACCGTCGCCGAGCCGGCGGACTCGGATCGGCGCGGTCCGCGCGGTGCGTTCGACCGCCCCCGCGTGGCCTGGTCCAGCTGACCGGCCGCCGCCTCGAGGCGGCTCGTCGCCGCGGCGAGCGCCGTCCTGGCCGACTTGACCCGACGGGTGGGCACCACCGCGTCCGCCACCACCTCGGTCCGGCTCTGGGTCGATCCCCCCGCCCGGAAGAAGCGACGGCGGACCCGTCCCACCACGACCACCGCCTCTTCGATGTCGAGTGTGGCCGCCGATGCCGGAGCATCGAACCACACCACAGGCACGGTCTCGGCCCGATCTCCGGTCCTTTCCACCGTCACCTGAACCGCGACCAGCCGCTCACCCGAGGGGAGCACCCGCTGCTCGGCAGGTCGGCTGAGCCGACCGGCGACCACGACCACGTTCCACGCACACATGTCCCACTCCTGGTTGTCCATCGTCTCGACGCAGGGGGAAGTGCGTGGTGAAGCTGTGGCGCACGCTAACGCCCGGGTGTGACGCTCAGCCGAGGGCGGCGAGCCGTTCGGCGGCGTCCGACAGCTGGGCGTCGTGCCGCAGCACCCGGCGGAACAGCTCTCTGGCCCTGGGAAGGTCGCCCGAGCGCTCGTAGAGGTCGGCGAGTGCATACCACTGCCGGACGTGATGGGGTCGTGGGCGCCGGACGTCGTGGCCCGCTCGTCCCAGCAGGGCGAGCGCGCCGCGAATGTCACCTCGGTCGGCGCGGGCGCCAGCCACGACAAGGCGACCCTCGGCCACCACGTCGGCGCTGGGGGAGGCCTGGCGTAGCTCTTCCCAGACCTCGTCGACGGCTCGGAAGTGGCCGAGCGCCCGGTGACAGTCGGCCAGCACGGGATGCTGGTCGTAGGAGCCCGTGAGCCGGTGGTAGGTGTCGAGCTGGCGGATGGCAGAGCCCCAACGGCCCTCGCGATAGAGCGTCAGACCGTAGAGCTCGCGGACCGAGGGTGAGTCGGGAGCGACGCTGACCAGGGCGCGCAGGATGCGGGCCGCGTCCCCGTACCGGTCGCGCTCGTAGGCCGCGGCGGCATCGGAGAGACGCTGCTGCAAGCGTCGGGTCTCGGTCCGCCCGGCCGACCCCGAGAGCTCCTCGAGGACCGCGGCGGGCAACCGGCCAGAGCGCGGCGGTCGGGGTCGTCGCCCCGCCGGGCGTCGCTCGGAGGCGTCAGCAACATCAGGTTCGCGGACCCAGGTCTCCGGCTCCCACGGCGGGGGCGGACCCGGTTCCCTCCATTTCCCAGCGCCGCCGCGTCCGCCGCGTTCCTCGCGCCCGGCGGGTCGGGATGACCGTCCCGCCTCGTCCACGACCCCAGCCCCCCGCCGAGCCACACTGCCCCATCCGCGAGGAGTGCGACGGGACCGCTGCTGCGCGGTCTGCTCGTCCCGCCGGGGGCGGTCCGGTGCCGTGCGAGGCCGCTCCGGCCGTCGTGCGGACGGCGGCGGCGGTCGCCCGGTCGAGCGGCGGGGTCGGCCCTCTCGGCCGCTGGAGTCCGCGCGCGCTGGTGCCGTGGCGTCGCTCCGCCGCTTGGTCGGACGACCGCCGGTCCGGGCGCGGCCGTCGTCGCTTCGCCGCGCTGCC
>DASXYV010000250.1:0-7828 GCA_036502305.1 Acidimicrobiales bacterium | reverse complement strand
TCAGCCGGGTCGGTGTGGAGGGCACCAAGCGCCTCTTGTGGGCGAGCCTCGACGCTGGCAGCCTCCATGCGCACATGGACCACGAGAGTCATGCTCAGCTCTACGTGCGCCTCACGACGGAGAACTTCGAGGAGGCGGTCCGAGCCCGCAAGCAGCTGCGCCCCCCGGTGTATCGCGACTGAGCGAGTACTTCGTGCGCCGGCTGGCAACGCGATGCCAGCCGGCCGGCAGCCGAACGATCAGCAGATCAGCTCTGTCAGGCGTTCGCTGTCCCTGGTGCAAACCGCTGTACCAGCTGACGGATCGCCAACGCCGCCAAGGCGACGAGCACCTCGACGGCGATGCGGGCGAGGACTTGTTCCACGGACGAACCTCCCCTTTGATGGAATGTCATCCGTACGCCGAGGGTAGGGAGCAACGTTGTCCAGGTGGGGGATCGTTGACGGCGTTCTGCTGAATGAGAGGTGAATTCTCGGGGGCGCAGGTCGGCGAAGGTGGGCTATCCGCGTTCGCCGAGCAGCTCCGGGTGGTCGGTCAGCCACCGCCGCAGCTCGGCCTTGAGCACCTTCCCGGCGGCGTTCTTGGGGAGGCTCTCGACGAGGACGACGTGTCGGGGCGTCTTGAAACCGGCCAGCCGTGACCGCGCCAGCGCGACCGCGCCGGAGGCCGGGTCGGACCCGCCGGGCTGCGGCACGACGACTGCGCAAACGTTCTCGCCCCAGTGCGGGTCGGGCACGCCGATCACGGCTACCTCTCGCACCGCGGGGTGGGAATGGAGCACGTCCTCGATCTCTCGCGATGCAACGTTCTCACCGCCCGTGACGATGACGTCCTTCTTGCGGTCGACGATATACAGCCATCCGGCCTCGTCCAGGCGACCGACGTCACCGGTGTGGAGCCACCCGTCGCGCATGGCGGCGGTCGTTGCCGGCTCGTCGTCCCAGTAGCCACCCATGACCTGGGCACCGCGGACGAGGATCTCGCCGACCGCGCCCACCGGCACATCACAGTCGTCGCCGTCGATTACTCGTATGGCGACGCCTGGACCGGGCCGGCCGGCGGCGGCGAGCAGCCGCTGCTCGCCGGCGAGCCCGCGTCGGTGCGCCTCGGGGTCCAGGAACACGGCGTTGCCCGAGAGCTCGGTCATCCCGTAGCCCTGGGCGAGCTCCACGCCCAGCTGGCTGCTCGCCCGGGCGATGAGCGTCGGCGGCATCGGTGCCGCGCCATACGCAACCGATCGAAGCGAGGGCATGGTGCGACCGTGCCCGTCGACGTGATCGAGGAGGGCGTCCAGCATGGTGGCGGCCAGCGAGGTCGCGGTCGCGCCGTGACGCGTGGCTGCGTCGACGAAGTCTGCCGGATCGAAGCGGGGGAGCAGCACGACGTGCCGGCCGTGGCGGTGGTGGTTGAGAACGTTGTACCCGGCGACGTGGCACAGGGGGAACGGGAAGAGGTACACCTCGTCAGCGGGCATGGGTCGGCAGGCGGCGGTGACGCCAACGGCGGCCAGAAGGCTGGCGTGGGTGAGCGTCGCGCCTTTCGGTGAGCCCGTCGTGCCGCTCGTGTAGATGATCCATGCAGGGTCGCCTGCCCGCGTCGCCACCGGTGCCGCCGGTGCCGCCCGCTGGACGAGCGCGTCGTAGCGGTCGAGATCGAGGATCGTTCGGATCGATGGAATCGACCCTGCACCCGGGATGAGCTGCTCAGCTGAGCCGGCCGCCCCGATCAGCAGCGTGGCGCCCGAACGAGCGACGATCCGGTGCAGCTCCTGCGGGGCGAGCCGATGGTTCAGGAAGACGAGGACGCGGCCGGCTCGGGGCACGGCGTAGTAGCACTCCACCCAGGCGAGCGAGTTCTCGCCGATCACCGCGACCCGGTCGCCGGGATCGGTCAGCGCTTCGACGACGGCCGCGACCCGTGCCACCGATGCCGCCAGGGCGCTGAAGGTCATCGTCGTCGCCCCGATGGAGACCGCGGCCGCGTCAGGGGTGTCGGTGGCGCTGCGGTCGACGAGATCGTGGAGGAGCACGGGCGCTCCCGGTCGGTCAGCCCAGGGCGTCGTAGCGGACCCCGGTGAGGGCCTCCGAGACCTCCCAGAGGCGTCGGGCGATCTCCGGATCGTATGCCCGCGCCGCTGCGACAGTCCGGCGCGGCCGGCCCCGCAGCTCGAGGGGGCCGTCCGGACCGAAGTACTGGCCGCCGCTGATCTCGGGAGCTGTCGCCGCGTACAGCGATGGGAGCGCGCCCTCGGTGTCGGGCTGGGCGATGAGCCGGTTCCCCAGTCCGTAGATGCCGCCGACCAGGGCGGAGACGGTCCTTCCGCCCGACGCCTGTTGGAGGTTGGTCGCCGAGTAGCCCGGGTGGACAGCGACGCTGCGCAGGTCGAGGTGGCGGGCGGTGGAGCGTCGATGGAGCTCGAAGGCGAACAGCAGGTTGGCCAACTTGGCCTGGGCGTACGCCCGCCAACGTCGGTAGCGCCGCTCGCCCTGCAGGTCCGAGAAGTCGATGCGGCCGACACGGTGCATCGCGCTGCTCACGGTGACGACCCTGGCGTCGGGTCGAGCCAGCAGCAGCGGGAGGAGCAGACCCGCCAGTGCGAAGTGGCCGAGGTGGTTGGTGCCGAGCTGCATCTCGAAGCCCTCGCCCGTCAGGCGGCGAGGGATCGCCATCACGCCAGCGTTGTTGACCAGGACGTCCAGGCCGTCGCGTCGAGCGGCGAGCTCGGCGGCGAAGCGGTGAACCGATGACAGGTCGGCCAGGTCAAGCGATGCGAGCTCGGCGCGCGCGTCGGGCGATTCACGGCGCAGCCGGTCGAGCGCGCCGGCGCCCCGCTCCAGGTCACGGCAGGCCAGGACGACATCGGCGCCGCAGGCGGCGAGGCGCACGGCGGTGTGAAAGCCGATCCCGCTGTTCGCTCCCGTGACGACTGCCGAGCGTCCCGAGAGGTCCGGGATCAACGTCGCGTTCCAGCCATGGGGCGTCTCCGACCTGCCTCGCGGCGCGGTTCCTGTCGCAGCCCGCTCGCTCCCCAGCGTCATCCTCTGCCCGAGCCCCTTCTCCGGTTGCGCCCACAGCGTCGCGGGCATCGGCTGTGAACGCTAGTACCGACCGTCAGTACCGATGACCGGTCGAGGCCTGGTGGTTCCTGAGGGTCCCGACCCCCGAGGCCCCGAAGGTCCGGTGCGCGCATGGCGGCTGACGGCCATGCGACCACGGTCCGGGCCGGGGTGGGTACGCTGCTCGGGTGCCGAGGGGAGGGAGGTGGCACGGCCTGGCACGCTGCGTGAACGGACATGAGGTGCTGGCTCGCGACCGCTTCTGCGGCCAGTGCGGGTGGGCCGTGCCGACGCTGTCGCCGCTCCAGCCGGAGGCGGGGCCCGTCACCGCGCCCACGTGGGCGCCCCTGGCACAACCGGCTGGATTCGCCGAGCCGCCGGCGTCACGGCCAACGAGGCATCGGGCCGCGGGCCCGGCCACCGCCCTCGTCGTGGCCAGTCTGCTCGTGCTCGGGGCGGCCGGGCTCGGGATCTACGCCGGCGCAACGGGTGGACGGGGCCAGGGCGTCACGGTGTCGGGCGTGCCGGGGACGATCGGGCCGGCGGCCTCCGGGCGCACTGCCGCTCGGTCCGTGTCACCCATCATCAACAGCGCCCCTTCGCCGAGCGTCGCTCCCACCACGGTGCCGCCCTCGACCGCCCCTCCGACCAGCTCACCGCCGGTGGCGCCCGCGGTGAGCGCGCTCGCAGGGCTGGGCTCGCTGATCGGGGACTGGAAGGGGCACGGCGGAGGCGTGCACATCGGCGCCGACGGACAGGGACAAGCGACGTTTCGTGCCTACCGGTTGTGCACCGACGACCCGACGCCGCCGTGCGACACGATGTCGGGGAGCACGATCGTCGATGGCGGTCACGCCCAGTTCCGCATCAAGCCCTCGACCGCCCCCGGGACGGCGACCGGTGAGGTGACGGGCAGCAACGACCCCGCGGCCTTCCAGCCCGGCTTCGCCATGACCGTGAGCATCACTCCGGGCGACGTGATGCTCGTCACCTCGTCGCCCGTCGCCCAGAGCATCGCCTACTGCGGATCCCGCGCCAGCGCTGGCGCGTGTGGCGCGTGAGGGCCGGCCGCCCCTGAGGTCGGTCGCTGGCGGCGGCTGACGCGCGAGTGCTCGGCTTCCAAGTGCGTGCGGCCGGCCATATAGTTCCCGTGGAGCCAGACAACCCGCCGGCGGACTGCGATGCCGGCCGACCAATGGGCAGGTGGGGCTCATATCGGCACGGTCGGGGGATGGGTGCACAACCTGAGGCCACATCTGGGCGCCGCACGGAGGGGCACGGACGAGGCGCGCGAGCAGATCACCTCCCTGCAGGGTCTCTCCGCGCTCTCGCTCGATGCCCTGACCTCCATCTCCTACGGGCCCGAGGCGATGCTCGTCATCCTGGCCACCGCGGGGGCGGGCGCACTCTGGGCGATCGAGCCGGTCACCGGTGTGATCGTGCTGCTGCTGGCGCTCCTCGTGCTCTCCTACCGGCAGGTGATCGAGGCCTATCCGAACGGCGGGGGCGCCTATGCCGTGTCGAAGGACAACTTCGGCCACCGCGCCAGCCTCCTGGCTGGCGCGTCGCTGATCGTCGACTACGTGCTGACCGTGGCCGTGTCGATCGCCGCCGGTGTCGCCGCCCTGATCTCGGCCTTCCCGAGCCTGGCCAAGCACCCGCTGATCGCCAGCCTGACCATCCTCGTCCTCCTCACGGTGATCAACCTCAGAGGACTGGCCACGAGCGCCCGGCTGTTCATCATCCCGACCGCCGTGTTCATCATCGGCACCTACGCGGTCATCGCTGCTGGCCTGCTTCGTTCGGGGCCAGCACCCGGATCCGGCGTGATCCCGGCGCCGACAGCCGGAGCAGTGAGCACCGTGGGGCTGCTGTTGCTGCTCAAGGCGTTCGCCAACGGCTGCAGCGCCCTCACCGGAGTCGAGGCGATCGCCAACGACGTCCCCGCCTTCCGGGAGCCGCGGGCGGTCCGGGCCAGGCGCACCGAGGTCATGCTGGGGGCGATCCTGGGCAGCATGCTGATGGCATTGGCCGTGCTGACCGTGAAGTTCCACATCACGCCGCGACCCAACGTGACCGTCCTCAGCCAGATCACCAGCGCCTCGGTGGGTCGCGGAGCCTTCTACTTCATCGTCGACCTCACCACGACCCTCGTCCTGTGCCTGGCGGCCAACACCGCCTTCGGGGGTCTGCCGAACCTCGCCAGCATCCTGGCCCACGACAACCTTGTCCCCCATGTGTTCGCCCTCAAGGGTGAGCGGCAGGTCTATCGCTATGGCGTGGTGAGCCTGGCCGTCCTGGCCGGCATCCTGCTGATCGCGGTCAACGGCAACACGAACTCGCTCATCCCCCTTTACGCGATTGGCGTGTTCACCGGCTTCACGCTGTCTCAATCGGGCCTGGTCCGGCACTGGTTCAAGCGACGGCCACCGGGCTGGCGCAACCGGGCGATGCTCAACGGCGTCGGGGCCGTCTTGACGGCGGTGGCCCTCGTGATCTTCCTCGCCACCAAGTTCACCGCCGGCGCCTGGGTGGTCGTGATCGCGATCCCCGCGTTCATGTACCTCTTCAGCCGGGTGTACGCCTACTACCAGGTGGCAGGGAACGCGCTGGGCCTGGGGTCGACGCCGCCGCGTCCCACGCGGGACCAGACGGTGGTCATCGTGCCCATCAACCGCGTCTCGAAGCTGGTAGCCAACGCCCTGGGCTTCGCCGAGTCGATGGGCGATCGGGTGATGGCCGTGACCGTGCAACCCGACGACGACCGTGCCGCCGAGGTCCAGGCCGAGTGGTCCAGCTGGAATCCCGGAGTCGAGCTGGTCGTCCTGCGCCCTCGCAGCCGGGCGGTGACGGGGCCGATCATCGCCTACGTCTCCTCCCCCGAGGTACGGGCCCTCGGTCGGGTTGTCGTGCTGATACCCGAGATCGAGCCGCAGAAGTGGCGCTACCAGGTCCTGCAGAACCAGCGTGGCGTCATCCTGGCCAACCGTCTGTACCGAGAGACAGACGTCGTGGTGGCCCGGCTGCCCTTCCGGCTGAAAGAAGACTCAACCCGCCCCCAGGCGTAGGACGGTCCCGTTGGGCACGGCGCGCGCCGCGTTGGTGTCCTGAGCGACGCCGTCCCCGTCGACGCGGGCGGTGGTGTTGTCGCACCCGCCCTGGCTTCTCGCCTGGTACGTCACAGCCACGGCCTCCGGGACCACCAACCGGCCCGTGACCGTGATCGCCCGGAGGTTGCTCCATCGCACGGTGACCGTGGGGTCGTCGCACCGGGCGAAGACCTCGGACCACACGACGGGCTCCGCGAGGTACCGGCCCGGGACGTGCAGGTCGCGGATCACGGTCTGCTCGCCCGACGACAGGTCGCACACCGAGGCCCGCCACGCGTGCGTCCCGTCGGGTCCCGGCGATGACGGCACCCGTCGCACCCACAGCTCGTATTGGCGGCCCGGTTGCCACGAAAACAGCCTCGTGTTCGGGTTGCCGTCCAGGCTGGGCAGGCCGGAGAGCGAGCCGCCGAGCTCCCCCCCGCTGGCGTGGTAGCCGCCCCAGTTCACCGCCGGCCTCGGCGAGCCGGTCGGGAGCCACTGGAGGCCGGTGTGACCAGCTCCCACGCTGCGCTGCCCGTCGTGAAACCCGGCCTGGAGGGCCCAGAAGTACAGCTGCGGCACGCTCGGCGGAACGACGACCTCGAGCACGGCCGCCACCTCGTCGAGCAGCTCGGGATGCGCGAAGCGCCACCAGAGATGGAACGAGGACGCCCCGTTGGCTGACGGCGGCGCGCCTCGCACGCGGGGGAGCAGCCGGAGCACGGCGCCACGGTAGCCGGCCGGCGTGGGTATCCGATGGCTCGAAATAACAGCCTTGTGATCAAATGGGGCCATGCCTTCTCACGGCGGTCCGTCGGCCTCCGCTTCCGGCCCGGACGTGCTCGCGGACTTCCACCCGGCCCTTCGCACCTGGTTCGAGCGGCGCTTTCCGGAGGGTCCGACCGAGCCGCAGCAACGGGGTTGGCCGCAGATCCGCTCGGGGCGGGACACCCTCGTCGCCGCCCCGACCGGGTCAGGCAAGACCCTGTCGGGTTTCCTCGTGGCGATCGACGCCCTCTACCGGGCCCACGAGCGGGGGGAGGAGGTCGCGGGCGCGACCAGGGTCGTCTACGTCTCGCCCCTCAAGGCCCTCGCCGTCGACATCCATCAGAACCTCGAGCGCCCGCTGCGCGAGATCGAGGAGACGGCGAGGTCGTTGGGCCTGGACGCGCCCGCCCTGACCGTCGCCGTCAGGACCGGCGACACCCCGAGCTCGGCGCGGGCCGCCATGCTCAAGGTGCCACCGAGCTTCCTGATCACCACCCCCGAGAGCCTCTACCTGCTCCTGACGGCCGAGCGGAGCAGGGAGCTGCTTCGCCAGGTCGACAGCCTCATCGTCGACGAGATCCACACCATGGCTCGCGACAAGCGAGGCTCGCACCTGGCCCTCACCATCGAGCGCCTCGAGCACGTGCAGCGGCAGCCGGCCCGGGAGGCCGGCCCAGTCGAGCAGCCGGCCCGGGAGGCCGGCCCAGTCGAGCAGCCGGCCCGGGAGGCCGGCCCAGAGGAGCAGCGGCGCCGGCCCCAGCGCATCGGCCTGTCGGCCACCCAGCGTCCGATCGAGGCGATCGGACGGCTGCTCGTGGGCGTCGGGCACCGACCGGCGGCATCGATCGTCGACTGCGGCCATCAGCGCGACCTCGACCTCGCCCTCGAGCTCCCGGAGACGGAGCTGGGTGCGGC
>DASXYV010000249.1:0-10172 GCA_036502305.1 Acidimicrobiales bacterium | reverse complement strand
CCGGCTCTACCAGATGCTCGACCGAGGTGAGCTCCTGTGGCCGGCGATGAACGTCAACGACTCGGTCACCAAGTCGAAGTTCGACAACCTCTACGGCTGCCGGCACTCACTCGTCGATGGAATCGTGCGGGCCACCGACGTCATGATCGGCGGCAAGACCGTGATGATCTGCGGCTACGGCGAGGTGGGCAAGGGCTGCGCCCAGGCCATACGGGGACAGGGGGGGCGGGTCGTCGTCAGCGAGGTGGACCCGATCAACGCCCTCCAGGCCGCGATGGACGGCATCGAGGTGGCCCGCGTCGAGGACGTCGTCGGGCAGGCTGACATCTTCGTGACCGCGACTGGGAACACCGGGGTGATCACGACCGACCACCTGTCCGCCATGAAGCACAACGCGATCGTCTGCAACATCGGTCACTTCGACGACGAGATCGACGTGGCCGGGCTGGCGAGGGTGCCCGGCATCGATCGCCTGCAGATCAAGCCGGGGGTCGACCTGTGGACCTTCCCGGACGGCCACGCCATCATCCTGCTGGCCGAGGGCCGGCTCGTGAACCTGGCCTGCGCCACCGGGCACCCGAGCTTCGTCATGTCCTGCTCGTTCTCGAACCAGGTGCTGGCCCAGATCGAGCTGTTCACGAAGACCCACGACTATCCCGTGGGCGTCTACATGCTGCCCAAGACCCTGGACGAGAAGGTGGCCGTCCTTCATCTGGACGCCCTCGGCGTGCGGCTGACCAAGCTCTCCGACGAGCAGGCCGACTACCTGGGCGTACCGCCGCAGGGCCCCTTCAAGGCAGCCCACTACCGCTACTAGCGACCGACGGTCAGGGGCGGCGACCCAGCGCGGCGAGCAGACGGGTCTGGGGATCGGCTCCGGGCGAAATGGATATGTCGCCGCCGAACATCCCGCTGCCCCGTAGCAGCTGGGCCTGCGGCTCGACCTCGCCCCAGCAGGCGTCGACGAGGGCGGGATCGAGCGTCCGATCCTGGCCCGTGGCGACGGCGAGATCCCAGCCGTGGATCAGGACGTCGATGAACCGGTGTCCCGCGTAGACGGACCCCGGCACCGGCCCATAGGAGACGGCACAGGGCGCATCGAGGGCACCCGGAACCTCGAAGGCGGCTGCGGCCGCCTCGGCTGACCGGTCGTAGGCGTCGAGCGGGTTGTCACCCAGCTGGTCACCATCCAGCCCCGATCCCACCTCATCGATCGTGGCGCCGCGGGCGAGCTCGGCTGCCCACCAGTTGCCGGCCACGAGGTGGTTGAGCAGCTCGCCGACGTTCCAGTCGGCGCACGGCGTCGGCTCGGGCCACTGGCGTGGATCGATGCCCGCGACCACGGGCCGCGTGGCCGCGAGTGCCTGCCGGTGTCGAGCGGCGATGTCGGTCATGGTCCCCCGCTTCGTCGGCTGCCTGGAAGCTCCGATGCTCGGTCTCCTGCATTGATACCAGACGCCAGTCTCTCGTGTCCCCGGCGCCGCCAGGTAGGGGCGCGTCCAACGGATCCGCGGAGAGGGCTTGACAACGGTGCGCGAAGCGGCCAACGGTAAGCGTTGACGAAGGGGGCCCTCGGATGCTGTCCGCCACCATTATCAGCGACGACGTACGGAGAGCCGAGGCCACCCCCGTCGACGCCCGCCTCCTGGTCGCACCCGAGCGACTGGCCGACGCGCTCGGCTGGGAGCTCAAGCCCGAGGGTCTTTGCCGGAACGACATCTGCATACCGGTGCGCGATCGCGCGTCGTTGTTCGTGGGGGACGACGTGGACCTGGCGGCTGTCGCCGCCGCCCTGGGGCGAGCGGCCGTCGTCGACGCCCTCGGGGGAATCGCCGCCGTGGCGATGGACGCTGAGGGGCGTCGTCAGGCGCTCGACTCGCTGCACGCGCCTGCCTTCCTCCTCGACGACCTCGATGGCCACCCGCACCGGTTGGAGGAGTGGCGCGGCCGCAAGAAGCTGTTGGTCGCCTTCGCCTCGTGGTGAGGCTGCCGCTACGACCTGCCCGGGTGGCAGGCGCTGCAGGACGAGCTCGCCGACGACGGCTTCACGGTGGTGGGTGTCGCCATCGACGACTCGCCGGACGACGTGCGCCCCTGGGTCGAGAACATCACGTTCCCAGTGCTCATCGATCCCAACCATGTGCTCACCGAGATCTATGCCATCAGCAACGTCCCGACCGTCATCTGGATCGACGAGGACGACCAGATCGTGCGACCGAACGGCGTCGCCTTCGGAACGGACATGTTCAAGGACTTCACGGGGGTGGAATCCGCCCCGCACATGGAGGCCGTGCGGCGGTGGGTCCGCGATGGTGAGGTGCCCATCGTGCCTGACGAGGCCCGCCAGGCGGTCGGCGACCTGAGCGCTGACGAGGTGCTGGCCCGCCTGCACTTCCGCGTCGCCGCGCAGGCCCGCCGACAGGGCGACGAGGTGGCGGCGCGCCGTCATTTCCAGGAGGCCGCAGACCTGGCCCCCAACGACTTCACGATCCGGCGTGCCACCATGCCCCTCGTCGGCGAAGACCCGTTCGGGGAGAAGTTCTTCGACCTGTACCAGGAGTGGCAGCGGGCGGGCAGCCCGTACCACGGCCTCTCAGCGGGCGACGCCACCTGAGCGCGGCCCGGAAGCCCGCAACCGCACAGCCCGAGAAGGCGGCCGGACCGGCGCGCCGGGCAACCCCGGCCGCCGCCGCCCGCGAGCTGGCCACCAGGGACCCGGTGATCGGCCGCTTCCTCGACGCCGTCGGACCACCTCGGTTCCGAAAGCCGCTGGACACCCACTTCGCCGCCCTGGTGCGGTCGGTGACCTACCAGCAGCTCGCCGGGGCGGCAGCGACCGCCATCCACGGCCGGCTCATCGCCGCCCTCGGCGGCGACGTCACCCCCGAAGGCGTGCTGGCCCTGTCGTCGGAGGCCCTGCGGGCGGCCGGGCTCTCCGGCAACAAGGCGGCGTCGCTTCGGGACCTCTCGGCGAAGGTCCTCGACGGCACGGTGGTGCTGGATCCGCGAGGCCTGTCGCGAGAGGGCGACGAGGAGGTCATCACTCGGTTGTCGAGCGTCCGCGGCATCGGCCGCTGGAGCGCAGAGATGTTCCTCATGTTCCAGCTGCGCCGTCTCGACGTGTGGCCCACCGGCGATCTCGGGGTGCGCCGGGGCTACGGCCTGGCGTGGGGCATCCCCATGCCGACTCCGCGCCAGCTGGAGCCGTTGGGCGACCCCTTCCGGCCTTATCGCACCGTTGTCGCCTGGTACTGCTGGCGAGCGAGCGAGCTCTACGCCGGCACGGCCGAGAGCGCGGTCACACGCTAGGTGTGAGCACGACCCGACCGACGGCCTGCCGGCTCTCGACGTAGGCGTGGGCGGCCGCCGCCTCGGCCAGGGGGAAGGTGCGATCGACTGCGACCCGCAGGCGCCCGGCGGCCACGTCGTCGACGAGACGGCCGATCATGGCCCGGGCCCGGTCGTTGACGATCTCGGCTCCCAGGAAGACACCGGTGAGGGACTGGTTTCCCATTGCCAGCAGCGAGACATCGAGCGGGCGCGGATCGCGGCCCGCGTTGCCGACGGTGATGCAACGGCCCCGGTAGGCAAGGCACTGGATGCTTCCCAGCAGGATCGATCCGCCGACTGAGTCGACCGCCAGGTCGACACCGTTTCCCGAGGTGGCCGAGCGCACGGCGTCGACCCAGTCGACCCGGGAGTAGTTGATGCCGTGGTCGAGCCCGAAGGGCACCAGGCGGTCGAGCCGATCGTCGCTCGATGCGGTGGCGAGCACGGTCGCTCCGGCGCGCTTGGCGAGCTGGATCGCGGCCAGTCCGACGCCTCCTGCCCCGGCCTGGATGAGGACGGCCTCGCCGGCCTGAAGGTGCCCGAACTCGAACAGGCAGTCGTCGGCGGTGCCGAACGGGACCGGTACGCAGGCGGCGGCCACGATGTCGGCACCCTCCGGCACCGGCCAGGTCAGCATGGCCGGGACGGCCACCAGCTCGGCGTGGGACCCGTACAGCATCGTGGCGACGACCCGCTGGCCGACCCGGCGGTCCTCGACCCCCTCGCCGACCTCCCGGATCCTGCCGGCGCACTGGTAGCCCACGATGTGGGGTGACCCAGCCATCTCGCCACCGGCTCGGTTGAGCGTGTCGCCCCCTTCGATGCTGATGGCCTCCACCTCGATGATCACTCCACCCGGGGAGCAGGGCGGGTCAGCGACCTCCTCGTAGTGCAGGACGTCGGGCGGACCGGTCTTGTAGTAGACGGCTGCGCGCATGGGTCTGCACTGTAGGGCCGAGGCAGCGGGCCGGGGGCGGGAGATCAGTCGTTGTCGCTGCCGAAGTGGATGCCGCTTCCGCCCCCACCGTTGCCCTTGGCCTCGGGGTGGACGATGTATGGGTTGATGGCGGCGGCCAGGTTGGGCAGCGGCAGCGTCTGCAGCCACACCTTCCCGGGGCCGGTGAGAGCGGCCAGGAAGAGGGTCTCGGCCCCGAAGACGATGTTCTTCACGCCCTTGATGCGGTCGATCGTGAAGCTCACGGTGGCGTCCAGCATGCCGATGTGGCCCGGGTGAACGCGCATCGTCTCGCCCGGCGCCAGCTCGTAGGTGACGACCTCGCCATCGAGCTCGACCCACGCCTGTCCCTGGCCGCTGACCTTCTGCAGCACGAAGCCGGCTCCCCCGAAGAGGCCGGCCCCGAGCTTCTGCTGGGAGGCGATGCTCAGCTCGATTGCGGGCTCGCCGCACAGGTACCCCCCGCGGTGGATGAGGTACTCGTTGGCCCCCCCGACCTCGATGGGAAGGATGTGTCCGGGCACCTTGGTGGCGAAGGCCACCATGCCGGAGCTGCCGTTGGCCCGGTACTCGGTCATGAAGAGCGAGCCGCCGCCGACGGCGCGCTTGAGGGCGCCGAACACACCCTTGGACCCCGCCGTCTTGCCCGCCGATGTCGACAGCTCGATCGGTCCGTTCATCCAGGAGAGCTCGCCCGACTCGGCGACGACGCTCTCGCCCGAATCCAGCTTCATCTCCAGGACCGGCATGACCGTCCCGATCACCTGATGGTCCACGACTTCCCCTCCCGTTCGTCGGCGCCGCCTCAGGGTAGCGACCCAGGCCAGCGCTGGCCGGGCCAAGGCCGCGTAGTGTCGCCGGGGTCAACAAGACCGGGGGTGAGGCATCCGTGGAGCCAGGGGAGTTCAGAGGCGTCGTCGGCCGCGACTACTCGGAGTCGATGGCGTGGTGGCCGGAGCCGGCACGGGCGCCCGACGGCGCGCCCAACTTCGCCTTCATCGTCCTCGACGATGTCGGCTTTGCCCAGCTGGGTTGCTTCGGCTCCGACATCGAGACGCCGGTCCTGGACGGACTGGCCGCCCGAGGGCTCCGGTACACGAACTTCCACACCACCGCCCTGTGCTCGCCGACGCGAGCCTGCCTGCTGACGGGTCGGAACCACCACGTCAACGGCATGGGCCGGGTCGTCGAGCTGGCGACCGGGTTTCCGGGGTACGACGCCCGCATTCCCGCCGCCAACGGCTTCCTGTCGGAGATGCTGCTCCCACACGGCTACGCCACGTTCGCGGTGGGGAAGTGGCACCTCACACCCGAGGACGAGTGCCATCCCGCCGCGTCCCGCCGTCGCTGGCCGCTGGCGCGGGGGTTCGAGCGCTTCTACGGCTTCTTCGGCGGTGAGACGCATCAGTTCGTCCCCGCCCTGGTCTCCGACAACCACCAGGTGCTGCCGGGAAGGAGCCCCGGGCAGGGCTACCACCTGACCGAGGATCTCGTGGACCGCGGCATCGAGCTCGTCCGGGACCTGCGGGCGACCGACGAGGCCAAGCCGTTCTTCCTGTACTTCTGCACCGGCGCCTGCCATGCACCGCACCAGGCCCCGAGCGAGTGGATCGAGCGCTACCGCGGCGCCTTCGACTCGGGGTGGGACGCCTGGCGCGACGCCACCCTGGCCCGCCAGGTCGACGCGGGCATCCTGCCCCAGGGGACCGAGCTCTCGCCGCGGCCGGACTGGGTGCCGGCCTGGGACTCGCTGTCGGCCTCCGAGCGCCGACTGTACGCCCGCTACATGGAGGCCTTCGCCGGGTTCCTGTCCCACACCGACCATCACGTCGGGCGGCTGCTGGGGTTCCTCGACGACATCGGCGATCTGGACAACACCCTCGTCTTCGTCCTGTCGGACAACGGAGCGAGCTCGGAGGGCGGCCCGACCGGCTCCGTAAACGACCTGCGCCTCTGGAACGTCGCTCCTCGTGAAGTGGACGAGGCGCTGGAGCGGATCGACGAGATCGGCGGCCCCTACTGTCACAACAACTACCCGTGGGGATGGACGGTGGCCGGCAACACGCCGTTCCGGCGGTGGAAGCGGGAGGTCCACGAAGGCGGGGTGGCCGATCCGCTCATCGTCCACTGGCCGGCGGGCATCGGCGAGGCGGGTGGGTTCCGCCGCCAGTACGTCCACGCCATCGACCTCCTTCCCACCGTCCTCGAGGTGCTGCGGCTGGACGCTCCCGAGATGCTCGACCACGTGCACCAGCGTCCGCTCGACGGGACCAGCTTCTCGGCGAGCTTTGGAGACGCCGGCGTTGCGGGACGGCACGAGACCCAGTACTACGAGATGTTCGGCTGCCGCGCTCTGTATCACCGCGGATGGAAGGCGGTCACGTACCACCCCATACAGGTCACGAGGGTCGCCTTCGACGACGACCACTGGGAGCTCTACAACGTCGACGAGGACCCGTCCGAGTGTCACGACGTGGCCGAGCAGCACCCGGCGAAGCTGCGCGAGCTGATCGAGCGTTGGTGGACCGAGGCCGGGCGCAATCAGGTCCTGCCTCTCGACAACCGGCCGTTCTCCGAGCTGGTGTTCGAACGACCGGCCGCCATTCCGGCCCGCTCTCGCTACGTCTGCCGTCCGGGCGCGGCCGCCGTCCCCGAGATCGTGGCCGTCAACGTCCGCAACCGCTCGCACGCCATCACTGCTGACGTCGAGATCCCATCGTCGGGGGCGGCTGGCGTCCTCGTGGCCCAGGGGTCGGGCCTGGGGGGGTGGTCCTTCTTCGTTGCCGACCGACGTCTGGCCTATGTCCACAACTTCGTCAGCCTCGAGGAGCATCGCATCGGCTCCGACGTCGAGCTGTCACCCGGGCGCCATCAGCTCAGCTTCCAGTTCGCCCGGACCGGGGACCACGAGGGAACCGGCCGCCTGCTCGTCGACGGCGAGATCGTCGGCGAAGGCGGCATCCCGCGGTTCACCCCGATCCGCTTCTCGCTGACCGGCGCCGGGTTCACGTGCGGCTACAGCGACGGGCTACCCGTCACCCGGGAGTACCAGCCGCCGTTCAGGTTCACCGGCCGGATCATCCG
The DNA here is from genome assembly GCA_036502305.1 of Acidimicrobiales bacterium. GTDB lineage: Bacteria > Actinomycetota > Acidimicrobiia > Acidimicrobiales > AC-9 > AC-9. The sequence goes on along the minus strand of DASXYV010000249.1, from coordinate 2,803 downwards.
AGCGGTCGTCGACGTCGACGGGCCGGCCTTCAACGATCCCGAAGGGGAGGCCCGCGCCGCCATCGCCACCCAGTGACGGGCGCCTCAGCTCCCCTTCATTCGTCGAAGATGGGCCTCGAAGATGGGATAGAGTGCGCGAACGGGGCCCAAATGGGGGGGCCTGGGGAGGTAGATCGGGCGGGCATGAGGAAGCACCACCTGTGAATGCCCGAACGCTCGTGGTCGAAGATGAGCAGGTGGTCAGGGACCTGCTCGTGGCCGTCCTGCGGGCCGAGGGCTACGAGGTCGCCGCTGCGTCCGAGGGCAACGAGGCCCTCAGGCAGGCCAAGTCCTTCGCGCCCGACCTCGCCGTCGTGGACGTGCGCCTGGGGCAGGGGCCCGACGGGTTCACCGTGGCCCGACGGCTGCGGGAGCAGTCCGACGTGGCCCTCCTCTTCCTCACCGGCGCCGACGAGCCCGACGAGCTGCGGGCGGGGTTCGAGGCCGGGGCCGACCTCTACGTCACCAAGCCCTTCTCGGTCGACGCCCTGCTCGTCCAGGTCGAGGCGGTCCTGGCGAGGAACGGCAAGTCACGCGGCGGCAAGTGGGAGGTCGGTGACCTCGTCGTCGACGAGGGTTCCCGGGTCGTCACCCGGGCGGGCCACGTCCTCGACCTCACCCACGTCGAGTTCGAGCTGCTGTGCCGGCTCGTGCGGCGCCCCGGACGCGTGCTCACCACCTCGCAGCTGCTGTCCGAGCTCTGGGGCTACAAGGGCTACAGCCGCAACGTGGTGGAGCGCCACGTGAGCGCCCTGCGGCGCAAGATCGAGGAGCACGGGCCCCGCCTGATCCACACCGTGAGGAGCAGCGGCTACGTGCTGCGGGGGTGAGGAACTAGGCGCGAGCGCCGGCGGCCTACTCTGTCGGCCGGCCAGCCGGCCTAGGCAGCGGGAGTGTTGCTGACGACGTCCTCGGGGTCCGAACAGCCCCAGCACGGCTCGGGCGGGACCACACGACCCATACCCTCCCGGCCGAGGGCGGGGTTGGCCGGGGCGGGCCCGTGGAGGTGCGCGGCCCAGGGGTGCGAACGGGTCCGGTTGCCTCGCCGCTGCGAGAGCTCGATCGCCGACCACACCGCCCAGCCCACGGGAACGAGCGCCCAGAAGCTCACGAGCCGGTACAGCAACGTCGCCGCCACCGCCCGGTCGAGCGGCATGCCGTAGGCCACGAGCAGAGCGGCGAGGCTGCCTTCGACGACGCCGATGCCCCCGGGGGTGATAGGGAAGCTGGCCGCGATCTGGGTGAGCGCGTAGGCCACGAGGACCCCACGCCAGGGCACCCCCCCGCCGAGGGCGAGGATGCAGGCAGAAAGGGCGACGGCGTCCCAGACCCAGTTGGCCGCCGCCAAACTGAAGGCCCCGAGCCACCCCAGCGGCGACGGGCGCACGGTCAGGATCCGCGCCCACAGGCGCCCCAGTGCGTCCTCGGCCGACTTCACGCGGGGGTGGCGGCCCTCCGCCTCCCACAGATGGCGGGCCCTTGACCGAAGCGCCGGCACACGTGCCAGCAGCACGGCCCCGATGGCGACAGCCACGGGGATGGCAGCCAGCACCGCCGCCAGCGGGCGCAGATCGGCGACCGGCCCCTTCGAGCCGGCGACGAACGATCCGAGCGCCAACAGGACGAACAGGGCGAAGCTGGCCAGGGCGCCGGCGACCAGGATGACCCACCCGGACAGGACCCGGTCGGCGCCACGCCGTCGGAGCTGACCGAAGGCCCAGGTCGCGGACCACGCCGCCCCGCCCGGCAGCGTCGTCCCCAGGGCGTTGCCGGCGAGGGTGATCTCGATCATGGAGCGAAGCCCCATTCGCACCCCTCCGGCCCGCAGCAGCCAGCGCTGGAGGCGGGCGAACACCACCATCGAGGCGACCTCGGCCCCCAGGGCCAACACCATCCAGCGCCAGTCGAGCCGGGCGAGGATGTGGGATGCCGAGGTCAGGTCGTGGCGCTTGTTGAGGAGGGCGGCGAGGGCCAGCGCCAACACCGCGACGCCGAAGAGGTTTCGCAACAAATGCGCGCGACGATGGCTGGAATCTGCGGCGGCGGCGACAGCCATGCCACCTTCAACCGACGGTTGCCCGCTCATCTTCCCCCACCCCCCGTGGACACCGGAGCGCCGCTACGGGTGGGTCGGTGCCGGGGGTGCTCCCTCGAGCATGAAGGCGAGGTCGTCCTGGTAGCACCAGTACCAGTCCTCGCCGGGCTCGTAGGACCGGATGATGGGGTGGGAGATGGTGTTGAAGTGGGCGGTAGCGTGCTTCCCGGGGGAGTTGTCGCAGCAGCCGACGTGGCCGCACTGCTGGCAGACGCGGAGGTGGACCCAGTCCCGTCGGCCGGCGGCCAGGCAGTCCTCACAGCCGGTCGCATTCGGCTCGGGGTGCTGGATCTGGTCGAGGTGGGCGCAAGTCTGTGCCATTCGAGCTGCTCCTGGTGCTGTGTCGGTGCACCGATGGTAACCGTGGACCCGTTTGCCTCCGGCTCCCACCTGGTCCAGGCTGGCCGCCGTGGACTGGCAGGCGTGGGCACGCAGGTTCGAAGCCGTCGACGACCTCGACTCGTGGGTGGCACTCTTTGCCGAGGAACGCGCCTTCCGGGATCCGGTGACGCCCTGGACGTCCGACATCCACGGCGTCGCCGAGCTGACCCGGAGCATCTTTCCCGACTGGACACAGCGCGTCGACAGCATCCGCGGCGATGACCGCTGGGCCGTGTTCGAGTGGACCGGCCGTGGCACCTACCGGGGGCCGGGAGCCGAGGGCACTCC
>DASXYV010000248.1:0-5075 GCA_036502305.1 Acidimicrobiales bacterium | reverse complement strand
ACCCCAGCGGCCTGGCTGATCACCAGGCGCTCGGAGGTGTAGAGGTGCTCGCCTTGATGGTCGGCGGCGTAGGCGTGGAGCGGCCCCTCGCCGGCCAGGGCCTCGACCAGCACGTCGAGGTCGTCGGGCTTGGAGACGCTCACCGCCAGCGAGCCCGAGACGGTACGGCGGGCGAGGGCGGAGAGCACGCCGCCCGGCCCGACCTCGACGAAGGCCGTCACGCCGCTCTCGGACAGCCCGGTCAGGGTCTGGTGCCAGCGGACCGGGCTGCACAGCTGGGCCGACAGGAGGCCCGGCCATTCCTCGGCCGTGGCGTGGGGTCGGGCGTCGACGTTGGCCGAGACCGGGATCTCCGGATCGGCGAAGGCGGCGGTGGCGAGGGCCTTCCGCAGCCGGTGGCGGGCGGCTGCCATGAGCGGGGTGTGAAAGGCGCCCCCGACCTGGATTGGCATCACCCGGCGGGCCCCGAGCGTCTTGGCCACCTCCGCGGCCGCGGCCACGCCCTCTGCAGTCCCGGCCACGACGACCTGACCAGGGGAGTTGTAGTTGGCCAGCCACACGTCGCTCTCGGCCCGCTGGCAGGCGGCCTCGGCGTCGGCGTCACTGATCCCGATGAACGCGGCCATCGTGCCGGGGCGCTCGTCGGCCGCGCCCTGCATGGCGTCGCCCCGCTCGGTCACCAGGCGGGCGCCGTCCTCGAAGCCGAGCGCCCCGGCGGCGACGAGCGCCGTGTACTCGCCCAAGCTGTGTCCGGCGCAGGCCGACGGAGCGAGCCCGAGGCGCTCGATGGCATCGAGCGCCACCAGGCTGAGGGCGAACGTCGCCAGCTGGGCGTTCCTCGTGGCGGTCAGCTCGTCGCTGTCCGCCTCCAGCAGCAGTCCGGCGATGTCGCGCCCGGCCGCCTCGGAGGCGTCGCCCACCACCTCCCACGACGGGTGGTCGATCCATGGCCGACCCATACCGGGCCGCTGTGACCCCTGTCCGGGGAAGGTGAATGCCAGCACCGCCGCTCCTCTTGAGTGCCATGTGTGGTGTGCCGCTCGCAACCAGGCCTAGGTCTCAGACCAGGCCGGGCGCCACCGGGTTTCACCGGCTCTTCTCCTACCCCCGGTAGGAGACCCGCTCCTGCCCGCTACCGCTTGCCCAGCCGGCGCTCGTTCTGAGCCAGGAAGCGCTGGCGGAGGGCGGTGACCGTCGTGCCGACGAACGCCATCCCGAGCAACATCCACCGACGTATGCGCACTAATAATACTTTAGTCGGCCGCTCTCAGTCGAACACCTGTTCGGTATTCTGGCGCCATGACGCGGCCGGTGACCGACAATGGTGCCCGGAGCGGGATTCGAACCCGCACGCCCTTTCGGACAATGCGTTTTGAGCGCATTATGTCTGCCGTTCCATCATCCGGGCCTTATCGCCGGGAGCGATCGCCTGCGAGGGCCAGCCGAGTCATTGTACGAGCGCCCGCCGACCGCGGCCGACCGGCGGAGCTTGGCCCGACCTGAGAGGCTGGTGAAGTGGGGAGCCAGGCGATCGGTGAGCTGACGACCCCGGAGGACGACGCGCCCGGCCACCCCAACCCTCGGACCCGGACGAAGGGCCGGCTTCGCCCCGCCGAGCTGGCCGAGGCCGCCATCCTGGCCGACGTCGCCGTGGGCCTCATCCTGGTCGGCTGGCTCATGCCCCTGGGCGGCATCCTGCACGCGGCAGCGGTGACGCCCCTGGCCGCGCTGACGGTGCGCCATCGCCTGCGGGCCATGGTCGTGGCGACGTTCGCAGGCGCCGCCGTCGCCTTCCTGATCGGCGGCGTGGGCCTCGCCATCCACGTCGGGACCGCGGGCGCCCTCGGCTTCGCCGTCGGCACGGCGCTGCGCAGGGGCTGGGGCATGGGCCGCACCGTCGCCCTGGCCGTGGGCACGACCGGCACGACCCTGATCGGCCTCACGCTGCTGGTGCTGTACTCCTTCAGCCAGCTGCGCAACCTGACCCTCGCCCAGATCCGCATCGGCTGGCAGGGCACGAGCCGCATCCTCCGCAATATCGGGCTCAACTCGGTCGTCGGCTGGGGAAACGACGCCGTCAACTGGATCATCGCCCACTGGTGGATCGCCATCCCGGCCGGGGAGCTGGTCAGCACCGTCGCCGCCGCAGTGTTCGCCCGGGCGTTCGCCGTTCCCGCTCTCCGCCGGCTCACGCAGGCCACCGGGCCGGCGCCCGACTCGCCGCCACCGCCGCCCGATGCGCCCGTGGGCCCGCTCCCGGTCCAACTGCGCGGCGTCGGCTACCGCTATCCCCGGTCCGAGACCAACGCCCTTTCCGACGTGAGCCTCATCATCCCCGGCGACGCCTTCGTTGCGGTCCTCGGGCCGAACGGCTCCGGAAAGTCCACCCTCGCCCGCATCCTCGCCGGCCTGGAGCCGACCGAGGGCCTGATCACCAGGCCTGGAGATGCCGGACTGGGCCGTCGAGGAGGCACGGCGATGGTGTTCCAGCGGCCCGAGAGCCAGGTCCTCGGTGTCCGGGTGCGCGACGACGTCGTCTGGGGGCTGCCGCCGGGCGAGGCGGTCGACGTAGGCGAGCTGCTCGCCTGCGTCGGCCTGGCCGGATTGGAGGAGCGTGAGACGGCAACCCTCTCGGGCGGCCAGCTCCAGCGCCTGGCGATCGCCGCGGCCCTGGCCCGGCGACCGGCACTGCTCATCTCCGACGAGGCGACCTCGATGCTCGATGCCGCCGGTCGTGAGGACCTCACCGAGCTGCTCCGAGAGCTGGCCCGGAGCCAGGGCGTCACCGTGGTCCACATCACCCACCGCCAGGAAGAGGTCCGAGGGGCAGACCTGGTGGTGGAGCTGAGCGACGGGCGCCTGACTCGTGTCAGGAGTGAACCGCCCGGGGACAGGAGCACGACTTCCGGGCAGGACGTCCGGTCCCGGCTGTCGACCAGGGCCGTCGTCCGGACCTCAATGCCGCCGCCGCTCGTGCGCCTGGCGGGGGTGGGCTACGTGTACGCCAGGCGTTCGCCCTGGGCCCACCGGGCCCTGCGCGGCGTGGACCTGGATGTGGAGCGAGGCGAGGGGCTGGTCGTCTGCGGCCACAACGGCTCGGGCAAGTCCACGCTGGCCTGGATCATGGCCGGGCTCCTGGCCCCGACGGAGGGCCAGGCGACCCTGGACGGCACACCCCTCCCCGAATGCGTGGGGCAGGTGGGTGTTGCGTTCCAACACGCGCGCCTGCAGCTGTTTCGCCCGACGGTGTTCGGCGATGTCGCCTTCGGGGCGGACCTCGACCGGGACACGGTCGCGGGCGCGCTGGAGGAGGTGGGGTTGGACCCGGTGGAGATGTCCGAGCGTCGGATCGACGAGCTCAGCGGCGGCCAACAGCGCCGCGTCGCCCTGGCGGGCCTGCTCGTCCGCAGACCGCGCCTGCTGGTGCTGGACGAGCCCCTGGCGGGGCTGGACGACGAGACCCGGGGGACGCTCGTGACGGTGCTGGCGGGTCTCCGGGACCACCATGGCGTGGCCACCGTCGTCGTGTCCCATGACCTCGAGGCGGCGCCCGGGCTGGCGGACCGTCTGGTCGTCATCGACGGAGGGCACCTCGTCACCGACGGCTCGGTGCTCGACCTGCAGCTGGCGTCCCACCCGGGGACCAGTGAGGGCGGACCCGCGTGAGCACCACCCGTGCCCAGCGGTCGAGCGAGCTGCATCTGCTGCGCTATGTGCCCACGAACAGCCCACTCCATCGCCTGTGGGCAGGGACCAAGCTCCTGGCCCTCTTCGCGTTCGGCGTCGCCCTCTCGCTCAGGCCCAACTGGCCGGCGGAGGGAATCCTCGCCGCGACACTCGTGGTGGCAGTACTCGTCGCCCGCATCCCGGCCGGCGCCGCCCCCCGGCTTCCCGCGTGGGTCGGCATCGGGCTGGGCATCGGTGCCGTGCTCTCCTTCCTCGCCGGTGGTCACCCCGAGGTCCACGTCGGCCACGTGACGATCGGCTTGGGCGGCCTCGATCAGTGGGCCCGGTTCACCGTGCTCACCGTGCTGCTGCTGTTGGGGTCGGCGCTCGTCGGCTGGACGACACCGCTGGCCGAGCTGGCGCCGGCCATGGCGCGCCTCCTCGCGCCGCTGCGCCGCGTTCGGGTGCCAGTCGACGAGATCGTGCTCAGCGTGGCGCTCAGCGTGCGCTGCCTTCCGCTGCTGGTGGACGAGCTGCGGGTGCTCTACGCCGCCCGCCGAGTTCGCCGACCGGAGATCCCCCAGGGAACCAAGAGCCTGTTCAACGAGGCCGTCGACCTGCTGGTCAGCGCCCTGGTGGCTGCCACCCGCCGGGCCCAGGAGATGGGCGCGGCGATCGAGGCCCGGGGTGGGCTGCGCGCGGCCAGCCGGCCTGGCCCCCGCCCCCGCATCGTGGACGGGGCGGCCCTCGTTCTCGCCGCGGCGATCAGCGCAGCCATGGTGATCGCCTGAAGCGCCGCGACCCGTCCTCGACCTAAACCGGCCCGCCTCCCGGGCGGCCCGTGCAGCCATGGTGATCGCCTCACGCGGCCGCGATCCGCCCTCGATCGCAATGGGCCCGCCTCCCGGGCGGGCCGTGCAGCGATGGCGATCGCCCGACCCGGCCGCTCGACGACCCGAGGGATCCACCCGACAATTCCGTCTTCCTGCGACCAGGTTGCGCTCTACACTGAGCCGGGCATGCACCGGTCACTCGTCGAGCGGCGCCTCATCGAGGTCAACTCCCGGCTCAAGCGCGTTCGCGAGGAGCTGGTCGTGGTCGACGAGCAGCTGGCCGCGCTGGCCGAGGCGGCCGACGAGGCGCGCATCCGATATCTCGTCTCGGAGACGCCGCTCGCCGACCGTGAGCTTCGGGACGCGCGTCGGCACGCCGATGCCATGGCCCGCAGCCGAGCCGCGGTGGTCGAGTCGATCGCCGAGCTCGAGCGGGCGCAGGACGAGTTGCTCGACCGGCTCGTGACCGAGCCGCAGTAGCCGGCCGGGAAGGAGCGATCGTTGACCGTGCGCGTCGTCATCGCCGAGGACGAGGGGATCATCCGCCTCGACCTCAAGGAGGTGCTCGAGGAGGAG
>DASXYV010000247.1:0-4556 GCA_036502305.1 Acidimicrobiales bacterium | reverse complement strand
GCCCTTCCGATAGACCATCAGCGCGGCGCCGTCGACCAGCGCGCACACGTCGGCGTCGCGGTCTGTCGCTGAGCACCGCCACACCCGCTTGCCCGCGGCCGCAGCCCTGTCGGCAACGGCCCGCAAACGGGCGTCGTCGACGTTGACCACCGCTGTCTCCGCGCGATCGAGGATCTCCGCCTTGGCCTCGACGATGCGGTCCTCGGACCCGAAGCGCTCCAGGTGCACGGGGCCGACGGCCGTGATCACGCCGATGCGAGGGCTCAGCCACGAACACAGCTCGGCGATCTCCCCGGGAGCGTAGGTGCCCATCTCGGCGACCAGGACCTCAGTTCCGGGAGCCAGGTGCTCGTTGACCGTGCGGGCCAAGCCGGCCCGGTTGTTGTAGCTCGCGGGGCTGACGGCGACGGCCCGGCTCGAGGCGAGGAGGTAGCCCACGTATCCCTTGGTCGAGGTCTTGCCGTATGAGCCGGTGATCCCCACGACGGTCGGCGCCAGCCGCCGCAGCTTGGTGGTCGCCGCCTCGACGAAGCGATCAGCCAGGCGACGCTCGAACGGGGCTGTCAGGGCACAGGCGGCGTCGACCAGGGCCGGTACGAGGAGGGCACCGGCGACGGCCACGACCGGGCCGACTCCTCCCGCCACGCCGGCCACCACCACGATGGCCTGGAGCGCGGCCCACACCGCAGCGAGCGTCCGGAGGCGCCTGGTCCACGCCAGCTTTGCGGTGCGCCCACGCATCGCGAGGCCCACGGGCCCGATTGCCACCACGGCCGCGGGGGCGAACCCGGCCGGGGAGAACGAGAGGGTGACCAGGAAGCCCAGGAACGCCACCATCGTGAGAAGTCGGTTGAAGCTGACCGCTCCCCACCACCAGCGGACGGCGAAGCGGGTGACCGAACCGGCCAGGTAGTGCTCGCGCTGCGCGACCCGGAGCCAGCGGAGACCGGCCAGCGCCGAGGCGGCCACCGCGCTGGCGACGACGGCGATGTCAAGGGCGCTCATGGCCGGTGGCGCTCGATGGCAAGGCGGAGCGCGTCGGGGGCCGTGAGCGGGACGAGATGGCCCGCGCCGCGACAGACGGTGAGGTTGGGACGGGCCAGCAGCCCCGCCGCCGTCTCGGCCACCGAGACGGGAACCTCAGCGTCGTCGTCGCCCCACACGAGCTCCACCGGGCAGCGTACGGCGCGCAGCTGGTCGTCGTACGTCTCGTTCACTGTCCGGACGAGGACCTGGCGCATGACGCCGGTGGCGGCGCGGAAGTCGGGCGAGCCGTAGCGCTGGCGCAGCGTCTCCATCCGGGCCTCCCCGACGAGCCCCCGCCCGTACAGGGCTCGACCGACTCGATACCGCAGTGGTGGACGGCGGCTTCCTCCAGCCTGGCGCACGAGGGGTACGCCGGTCAGCACCAGCGCCTTCACCTGGCCCGGCTGGGCGGCGGCCAAGTGGACCGCCACCCGTCCGCCGAACGAATGGCCCACGACAACTGCGGGCACCTTCAGCTCCGCCAGCACGGGTACCAGGGCGGCCGCGTACTCGGCCGATCCCCATGCCTCCGGCGGAGGCGGCGTCGCTCCGAAGCCCGGAAGGTCCAGGGCCACCGCGGCCATGGCGCCCGGTCCTGCCGACTCGTCGCCCGAGGCGTCACCGACCGGCGCGGGTCGAGGTGCCGAAGAGCTCGCCTGTGGCACCGTTCCCGCGTCTCGCGCCCCGAGCACGGCGCGCCAGTCCTTGTGGGTGCGCGCCCACCCGTGCAGGGCCAGCACCCACGGCGCGCCGTCGGCACCGTAGGACGCGCCGAAGAGCCGGCCTCCGTCGAAGGCCTTCAGCATGGCCAGGCGGGGACGGGCGAGTGGGCGGGCTGAGGAACGGACATCGACATGAGCGGGCGGTCGGCTGGCGCCCGCCGCCCACCCTGCACCATGACGATATCCGCTCCCGCCCGACCGGCCCTTCCATGCTGTCGGGCCGTCCTCCCGGGCCGGCCATGGGCGGGGCCACGACTGCCAACAGAGGCCTTGACGCGCCATGCACGCGGGTGCAGACTGCGGCCAGCGCAACCGGAGGAAGTCGAGCCGGATCACCGGGGTCAGGATGGGCCTCAGGTCCCCGCCCGATGTGATTGGTGGGCGGACGAAGGTTGCGTCAGGGATGTCGCTTGGTTCGGGGCCGAGAGGTGCTCAACCGGGGCCGGATGGTCGCTGGCAGGCGACCGAGGGTCGGGGCGACGCCCGAGGATCGGCCCCGAGGAGTCCGGGGGGCGAAGGCCCCACGGCTACTTGGGGTCGATCTCGTTCCGGGCTCCGCGCGTCGGCGAGCATCCACCGCGTTGTCACACCCCGTCGATACGGTCGGGAGGCATGGGTGACACGGCGCTGCTGGACGATCTCAACGACGCGCAGCGCCGTGCGGTGACGTCCGACGCCGCTCCCCTGTGCGTGCTGGCCGGCGCGGGGTCGGGCAAGACCCGCGTGCTCACCCGGCGGGTCGCCTGGCGGATCGAGCAGGACACCGCCGATGCCCGCCACGTCCTCGCCCTCACCTTCACCCGCAAAGCGGCCGGCGAGCTGCGGTCCCGCCTGCGGGCCCTCGGCGTGCGCCAGCAGGTGACGGCTGGGACCTTCCACGGCATCGCCTACGGCCAGCTCCGTCAGCGATGGGCCGACCTGGGCACGCGCCCGCCCGCGCTCCTCGATCGCAAGGTGCGGGTGCTCGCCCGCCTGGTGGCGCGCCACGACAGTGGCCGGAGCGCCGCCGGGCCGGCCAAGGCAGGCCCGTCCCTGGCCGACCTGGCTGCGGAGATCGAGTGGGCCAAGGCCAGGATGGTCCCCCCCGACGGGTACCCGGAGGCAGTCATCGCCGCCGGCCGGCGGCCGCCCGTGCCCGCCAGCGAGATGGCCGCCATCTACAGCCGCTACGAGCAGGAGAAGGTCCGCCAGGGACTGGTCGACTTCGACGACCTGCTGGTGGCGTGCATCAACGACCTCGAGCAGGACCCGGGCTTCGCCGCCGCCCAGCGGTGGCGCTTCCGGCACCTGTTCGTCGACGAGTTCCAGGACGTCAATCCGGCCCAGTACCGACTTCTGCAGGGCTGGATGGGCGACCGCCTCGACCTCTGTGTTGTCGGGGACCCCAACCAGGCCATCTATTCGTGGAACGGCGCCGACCCGACGCTGCTGGGCCACTTCTCCCGCCGCTATCCGACCGCCGGCGTCGTGCGCCTCGACCACAACTACCGATCGTCCCCCCAGGTCCTCACGGTGGCGGCGGCGGTGTTGGCCCAGGGCCAGAGCGCGCCCACGGACATGCTCCGGGCCACCCAGGCCGACGGGCCGCTGCCGACGGTCACGGCCTCGGAGACAGATGTGTCCGAGGCCCGCACGATCGCCGGCAGATTGCGCCGGGCCCGCCGCCCGGGCATGGCCTGGGCCCATCTGGCCGTCCTGACCCGGACGAACGCCCAGCTGGTGCTGCTCGAAGAGGCCCTCCGCGCCGTCCGGATCCCGTACCGGGTCTCAGGCGGCGAGGCCTTCCTGGATCGGCCCGAGGTCAAGGACGCCCTGAGCGATTTGCGGAGGGCGCCGGCCAGGGTGCCGTTCGCCGCCCGTCTGGCCGACCTCGAGGTTCGGGTCGCGGACCTCGACCGGGCAGTGAGCCAGGAGGCGGCTGCCGGCCCCGGAGGGGGGCACGAGGTCGCGGATCGTCGGTCGCATCTCGAGGGCCTGGTCCGACTGGGTCACGAGTACGAGGCGGTGGACCAGGCGGCATCGGCCGAGGGGTTCTCGGCCTGGTTGGCGGCCACCGTGCGCAGCGAAGGGGCCCACGCCGGGACCGACGCGGTGGAGCTGACGACGTTCCACCGAGCCAAGGGGCTGGAGTGGCCCGTGGTGTTCCTCGCCGGGCTGGAGCGCGGTCTGGTGCCCATCGGGCACGCCGCGACACCGGCGGCCGAGGCCGAGGAACGCCGCCTCATGTACGTGGCCCTGACCCGCGCCGAACGAGAGCTGCACTGCTCATGGGCCGAGCGCCGGACCTTCGGGTCGCGCACCGTGGCCAGGAGCCGCTCCCCGTACCTCGAGGCAGTCGACCTGGCCCGTCGGGCGCTCGCCCAGGCCCCGGAGGGGACCGACCCACTTCGGCTCATCCAGGCCGAGCGCTCCCGGCTCGGTCGCCAGCAGGCGACCGGCCAGCGACGCACCCGCGCTCGCAGCCCGGGTGCGGCCATGGTCGAGGCCGCCGATCCCGGCATGATCGCCGCCCTTCGTGCCTGGCGGTCATCGGCGGCCCGGCTCTCGGGTGTACCCGCCTACGTGATCTGCCACGACACGACACTGGCCGCGGTCGCCAGCGCCCTGCCGGCATCGCACGACGAGCTTCTCGCCCTGCCGGGCCTGGGACCGGTGAAGGCGGCCCGTTACGGCGAGGCGCTGCTCGACCTGGTGTCCCAGCATCGGCGGTCCGCGTAGGCTCGTCTCCCCGCCCGGAGGGTTGACGGCGGGTGCCAACGGCGCGAGAAAAGTGATATGCGTTCGTTCATGTGGCCGAGCGAGGACGGC
>DASXYV010000246.1:0-2641 GCA_036502305.1 Acidimicrobiales bacterium | reverse complement strand
GCAGTTCCTGCCCGCGTCACTCTCCGAAGGACACGCCGAACAGAGCCCCGCCGAGTGGTTCCCGCAGGCGTCCTTCATGCCGGTGAGCGGGCTGGTCGCCCTTCCCGGGGCGGAAGTGGCCCGGTAGCATTGCGGCGATGGAACGCCCGAGCATGCGCACCGCGCTCCGCAACTTCTCCGCCTACGACGCCCCGATCGGGACCAAGCTGCGGCTGGCGCTCACCAACAACCTCACCAAGCTACGCACGCGCTCGCAGTGCTGCGGGCATCCCGGCCAGCCCGGGTGTTGACAGGGGTCGCCCGGGTCCCGTGAGGGCCCGCACGACCACCATCATGATCACTGAGCCGCAGGCGTGAAGAACGGCGCCGTGACCGTCCGGTCGATACCGGGGAACGACAGCGACCCGAACACGACGCGGACCGGTTGGTCGACTGCGAGGCGCTCGGGCTCGCAGTCGACGATCCGGGTGACGATGCGGACCGCCGGGTCCTCGTCGAGCGCCACCAGCGCGGGCACGTAGGGCCCCTCGTCCGAGAACTGGGGCAGGAAGGCGTGGCGCACCACGGTCCAGGCGAACAACCGGCCCCGTCCGCTCATCGCCGTCTAGGTGAGCGACGAACCCCCACACGCCTGGCAGGTCTCTCTCGGGTACCAGACGTAGGTGCCGCACGCGTCGCAGCGGGGTACGGCGAGCTCCCCGCGCTGGGCTCGGGCCCAGTACTGCCGCGTCGGCTCCCACCCGGTGTCGGGGAGGGGGAAGTCCGCGCGCATCACGGCGTCACACCCGCCGCAGCACGAGCGTGGACGCCTGGGGACCGGTGTAGCCGCCGTAGATGCCGACCGCAGCATCCGGCACCTGGGCCGCCGCCTGGCCCCGAAGCTGGCGGACGACCTCCACCACGTGCGCGATGCCGAGGACGTAGGCATGCGAGAGGAGACCGCCGTGGGTGTTGTACGGCAGCACGCCGCCGTCGTGGTCGAGGGCCTTTCCTTCCACGAAGGGCCCGCCCTCGCCCTTGGCGCAGAACCCCATGTCCTCGATCTGCATGATGGCGTGGATGGTGAAGGGGTCGTAGAGCGTCAGCACGTCGACGTCGGTGGGAGCCACCCCCGCCATCGAGAGGGCTCCGGGAGCGGCGAACACCTGCGGCGTCGACGTGAAGGCCCGTTGCTCGGCCCAATGGACGCCGGTGGACGAGCTCCCCAGCCCGACGCCAGCCACCTCGACCACCGGCTGGCGGAGGTCCCTGGCCCGATCGGACTCCGACATGATGTAGGCGCCGCCGCCGTCGGAGATGAGACAGCAGTCCTCCTTGCGGAACGGGTCCACGATCGTCGGCGAGGCCAGGTACGCGTCGAGGGTGAGCGGACGCCCGTGCATGACGGCGCCAGGGGTGAGGTTGGCGTGGTGCCGGCAGGCGACGGCCACCGCGCCCAGCTGCTCCTGGGTCGTGCCGAACTCGTGCATGTGCCGCTGGGCGATGGTGGCGAAGTAGACCGGCTGGGGAAACCACCCGAACGGCACCTCCAGGCTCTGCTTGAACAGCTCCTGGGCGTGGGACTCGCCCGGTCCACCGACCATCTCGGACCGGCGGGTCGCCCAGGCCACGGCGAAGGTGTTGAGCACGTGACGGGCACGGCCCTCGCGGATGGCGAGGGCGGCCTCGTGGGCCGCCGTCGCCGCCCACACCATGCCGCCGCCCCGCTTCGACACCCACATGTCGTGCGAGGTCCCGAAGTGGCGGTGGAAGGCGTCCTCGTCGAGCTGGTCGCCGGCGAACGGGGCGTACATGATGCCGTCGATGTCGGAAGGCTGCAGACCGGCGTCGTCGAGCGCCCGCTCGACCGCCTGGGCGGCGATCTGTCCGCTGGTCCGGCCCGACGCCCGGGTGTGGTCGGACTCGCCCACGCCGACGACCGCGATCTCGCCGCTGACGTCCTCGTAGGCGGTGGCGTGGCCCCAGTCCGCGGCGTGAGCCGACACGGTCACACCCCGACCGGCCGGTCGCCGATGATCCCGTCGGAGCGGAGCGCCTCGATCTCGTCGTCGCCCAGGCCGAGCACGTCTCGCAGCACCTCCTCGTTGTGCTGCCCGAGCGTGGGCGGTGGCGATCGCAGCCATGCCGCTTCTCGTTCGCTCAGACGAAATGGCACTCCCGGCAGATCGTGGGTGCCCACCACCGGGTGGTCGACGGTCTCGAAGAAGCCACGCGCCCGCATCTGCGGATTGTGTGCGATGTCGCGTGGCGCCAGAACCGGCGCCGCCGGCACCCCGTGGTCGATGAGGAGCTCGACGAGGGGATCCCGGTCACGATCGGCGCACCACCGCGCCAGCTCCTCGTCGAGCCGGTCGTGGGCGCCCCGCCGGCCGGCCGCGCCGGCCAGGTCCGGATCGCCCGCCCAGTCGGGATCGCCGAGCGCCCGGCGCAGGCCCAGCCACTGCTCGTCGGTGGCCGCGGCCAGGGCCACCCAGTGCTCCTCGCCGCGACACGAGTAGACGCCTTGCGGGGCTGCCACCGGGCCGCGGTTGCCATCCCGATGCAGCACGGCGCCGTACGCGGATCGCTCGATCACCTGCTCGGCGGCGGCGTTGAGGGCCGCCTCGACCATGGTCATCTCGACCATCGCACCCTTGCCGGT
>DASXYV010000245.1:0-2275 GCA_036502305.1 Acidimicrobiales bacterium | reverse complement strand
AACCTGGGCTGGGATCTGGGCCTCTTCTGGGCCCTCGATGACCGGGCGGAAGCGCTCGTCTGTCGGCAAGCCTGGCACCGGCCGGAGATGCCGGTCATCGAGTTCGAGAGGGGCAGTTGGAGCCGCACGTTCGCGACGGGGCGAGGTCTGCCGGGGCGTGTGTGGGCCAGCGGCAGGCCGGCCTGGATCCTCGACATCGCCCGGGACACCAACTTCCCCCGCCGCGTCCCCGCCGTCGGATGCGGCCTGCACAGCGCCTTCGCCTGCCCGGTCGGCGTCGGCGACCGCACGCTCGGCGTGATCGAGTTCTTCAGCCGGCGCACCCAGGAGCCAGACGCGGGGCTGCTGGAGATGATGGGGACCGTCGCGGGGACGGTCGGCCAGTTCATCGAGCGGAAGGCCGTCGAGGACGAGCTGCGGCGGCGCGAGCAGGAGCTCGCCGACTTCTTCGACAACGCCACCGTCGGCCTGCATTGGGTCGGGCCGGACGGGATCGTCCTGAGGGCCAACCAAGCCGAGCTCGACATGCTCGGCTACGGCCGGGAGGAGTACGTCGGTCGCCCGATCGCCGACTTCCACGCGGACCAGGACGTGATCCGCGACATCCTCCGGAGGCTGAACTCCGGGGAGAAGCTGGTCGAATACCCGGCCCGGCTCCGGTGCAAGGACGGCACGGTAAAGGATGTGCTCATCGACTCCAGCGTGCTCTGGCGGGACGGGCAGTTCGTCCACACCCGCTGCTTCACGAGGGACGTGACCGAGCGGAAGCGAGCCGCCGCCGAGGTGCGGGATCAGGAGCAGCGGACCCGCACGATCCTGGAGAGCATCACCGACGCCTTCTTCGCCCTGGGGCGTGACTGGCGGTTCACCTACGTCAACCGGCAGGCCGAGGCGTTGCTGGGCCGGCGCCGGGACGACCTGCTCGGCAAGCGCCTGTGGGAGGAGTTCGCGCCGGCCCAGGGCACCGAGTTCGAGCGCGGCTACCGCCGGGCGATGGACGAGGGCGTGACAGTCACCTTCGAGGAATTCTACGCCCCGCACGAACGCTGGTACGAGGTCCACGCCTACCCGTCCCCGGACGGCCTCGCGGTCTATTTCCGGGACGCCACCGGGCGGCGGCGGCACGAGGAGGAGAGGGAACGGCTCCTGGCCGAGGCCCAGGAGGCCAACCGGGCGAAGACCCAATTCCTCGCCGTCCTCTCGCACGAGCTCCGGACGCCCCTGAACCCGATCCTGCTGGCCTCCTCGGCGATGCTGGAGCGCCCCGGCGATCCCGAGGAGCTTCGCCCCACGCTGGAGATGATCCGGCAGAACGTGCTGCTCCAGGCCCGGCTGATCGACGACCTGCTGGACGTGATGCGGATCGTCCGGGGCAAGATGCCGCTCCACTGGGAGGTCGCCGACGGCCACACGATCGTCGGGCGGGCCGTCGAGGTCTGCCGCGGCGAGGTCCTCGGCCGCCGGCTGGACCTGACGCTGGAGATGGCGGCCGCGAATCGCCACGTCAACGCCGACCCGGCCCGGCTGCAGCAGGTGTTCTGGAACCTGATCAAGAACGCCGTCAAGTTCACGCCCGAGGGCGGGTCGATCCGCGTCCGCACCCGCAACGACTCGATCGGCGGCGAGGGCCGGCTGGTCGTCGAGGTGAGCGACACGGGCATCGGGATCGAGCCGGACGTCCTGCCCCGGATCTTCGACCCGTTCCAGCAGGGCGAGACGACGATCACCCGCAAGTTCGGCGGCCTGGGGCTGGGGCTGGCGATCTGCAAGGGGATCGTCGAGGCCCACGGCGGGCTCCTCGACGCCGAGAGCGGGGGCCGGGGCCGGGGGACGACGTTCCGGGTCGCCCTGAAGGCCCTGCCCGAGCCGGCGGCCGAGGGCGACGGCGAGCCCGCCGGGCGAACCCCGGCGGCGTCGGGCGACGTGCCGCCGTCGTCGCTCCGCATCCTGGTCGTGGAGGACGAGCCGGCGACGCTGCGCCTGATGGCCCGGCTGCTGCGCGGCCTCGGCCACGAGGCGGAGACGGCGGGCACGATCGCCCAGGCGATCGAGGTGTTCGAGGCGGGGGAGTTCGACCTGGTCGTGAGCGACATCGGCCTGCCCGACGGCAACGGCCTCGACCTGATGCGGCGTGCGGTCGCCCACCGCGGGCCGGTCGCGGCGATCGCCCTGACCGGCTACGGCATGGAGGAGGACATCCGCCGCAGCCAGGAGGCCGGCTTCACCGCCCACCTCACGAAGCCGATCGACTTCGCCAAGCTGGAGGCGATGATCC
>DASXYV010000244.1:0-7088 GCA_036502305.1 Acidimicrobiales bacterium | reverse complement strand
GGCGGCTTCGGAGCCAAGATCGGCGGCTACCCCGACGAGCTGTTGGTCGCCTGGTTGGCCCGGCGCGTCGGCCGCCCGCTCAAGTGGACCGAGACTCGTTCGGAGAGCATGGTCGCCCTGGGTCACGGGCGGGCCCAGCTCCAGGACATCGAGATCGGGGGGTCGAGGGACGGCACCATCACCGCCTACCGGCTGACCGCCCTCCAGGACTCGGGCGCGTACCCACGCGTCGGGGCCATGCTGCCGTTCATGACCAGGACGATGGCGTCGGGCACCTACGCCATCCCCAAGGTCGAGTTCAACAGCCGGTCCACCGTCACCAACACCACTCCCGTCGTCGCCTACCGAGGCGCCGGCCGGCCCGAGGCGACCGCCGCCATCGAGCGGGCCGTCGACCTGTTCGCCGCCGAGATCGGGATGGACCCGGCCGAGGTTCGTCGGCGCAACCTGGTGGCGGCGAGCGCGTTCCCGTTCACCACTCCAGTAGCGACGACCTACGACGTCGGCGACTACGCCCGCGCCCTCGAGCTGGCCCTGGAGGCGTCCGGGTACGCCGAGCTGCGCAAGGAGCAGGCCCGGCGACGGGATGCGGGCGAGGTGCGACAGCTGGGGATCGGCCTGTCGGTCTATGTGGAGATCACCAACGGCATACCGGGAGGCGAGTACGCAGCGGTCGAGGTACACGAGAACGCTACCGCGGTGGTGCGAACCGGCACGTCGCCGCACGGGCAGGGCCACGTCACGTCGTGGGCCATGCTCGTCAGCGACGCGCTAGGCATTCCGATCGACGCCATCGAGGTGGTGCACGGCGACACCGACGTGGTGCCGCGCGGCGTCGGGACCTTCGGCTCCCGGTCGCTCCAGGTCGGGGGAGTGGCCGCGCATCAGGCCGCGGGGCAGGTCGTCGACAAGGCCCGTCAGCTCGCAGCCAAGCTCCTCGAGGCCGACCCGGCCGACGTGGTGCTGGATAAGGTCGGCCAGCGCTTCCATGTCGCCGGCACCCCGGCGTTGGCCAAGTCATGGGGTGAGCTGGCCCGGGAGGCGAGCTCGGAGGCCGGCGGGCTCTCGGCCGAGACCGACTTCACCCCGCCCGGGGCGACCTTCCCCTTCGGGTCCCACGTCGCGGTGGTGGAAGTGGACACCGAGACGGGCAAGGTGACGCTCGAGCGGCTGGTGGCAATCGACGACGCCGGCCGCATCCTCAACCCCCTCCTTGCCGAGGGCCAGATCCAGGGCGGGCTGGCCCAGGGCGCGGCACAGGCGCTGTTGGAGCAGGTCGCCTACGACGACGACGGCAATCCCGTCACCGCCAACCTGGCCGACTACACCTTCGTCTCGGCGGCCGAGGTCCCCAGCTTCGAGACAACGCCGATGGAGACGCCGACGCCCCTCAACGAGCTGGGCGCCAAGGGAATCGGCGAGTCGGGCACGATCGGCTCGACCCCGGCAGTGCAGAACGCGGTAGTCGACGCCCTGTCGCACCTCGGCGTGCGCCACATCGACATGCCGACCACCCCCGAGCGGGTCTGGCAGGCTCTGGCCGCCGCCCGCTGACGGCATTTTGGGGCCCGGCGGGGCCCGCCTGTGGCCGGCGCGGCCCCCGCCGCGCCATGATGAGCGCGCGCCTTCAGTCGAGAGAAGGGGGACGTCGTGAGAGTTCGGCTCAGCGTCAATGGTGGGAGCCAGGAGCACGAGGTCGAACCCCGGCTCCTGCTGGTGCACTACCTCCGTGAGGTCGTGGGCCTGACCGGTACCAACGTCGGATGCGACACCTCGTCCTGTGGCGCCTGCACCGTGCTGATGGACGGCGAGTCGGTCAAGTCGTGCACGGTGCTGGCGGTCCAGGCCGACGGGACGGAGGTGACGACCATCGAGGGCATGGCCCGTGACGGCGTGATGCACCCGATCCAGGAAGCGTTCCGGGAGCACCACGCCCTGCAGTGCGGCTACTGCACTCCCGGAATGGTCATGGCCGCCGCCTCGCTCCTGGAGGAGCATCGCAATCCGACCGAGGCCGAGGTGCGGGAGGGCCTCGAAGGCAACCTGTGTCGCTGCACGGGCTACCACAACATCGTCAAGGCGGTACTGGCGGCGGGCAGCGCCAGGGAGGCACTGGTATGACGGTCACCGATTCCGGCGTGGCCGGGGTGGTGGGGACGCCCATGGCGCGCCGAGAGGACCCGGCACTGCTGTCGGGAGAGGCTCGATTCGTCGACGACCTCGTGGTCCCGGGCGCCCTCCACGTCGGGCTGGTACGCAGCCCGCACGCCAATGCCCGCATCCGCTCGGTGGACAGCTCGGCGGCCCTGGCGCTGCCGGGGGTCGTGGCCGCCTTCAGCGGCGCCGATCTCCGCGACGAGTGGGCCCAGCCGTTGCCCTGCGCCTGGCCCGTCACCGAAGAGATGCTCAATCCTGCGCACCTGCCGGTTGCGATCGAGCACGCACGCTACGTCGGCGACGCCGTGGCCGTCGTGGTCGCCGAGTCGGCGTACGTGGCGGAGGACGCCGCCGCTGCGGTCGAGGTGGACTACGACGTGCTGCCTGCGGTGGTCGACCTCGAGGACGCCGCGACCGACCGTGCCCTGGTCCACCCTGACTTGTCGACCAATATCGCCTACACCTGGGAGCTCACTCCCGATCCGGGCGCCGTCGAGCGGGCCTTTGCCGACGCTACCCACACAGTGAGCGAGCGCTACGTCCAGCAGCGGCTCATCCCCGAGGCCATGGAGCCCCGCGGGGTGTGCGTGGTGCCCCAGCCCTTCGGCGACGAGTACACCGTGTACTCGGCCACCCAGATCCCCCACATCCTCAGGGTGATGCTGGCGCTGAGCCTCGGCGTGGCCGAGACGAGGCTGCGGGTGATCGCGCCCGCAGTGGGCGGGGGATTCGGTTCCAAGCTCAACGTCTACGCCGAGGAGCTGCTCTGTGCCGCTCTGGCTCGCCGGCTCCACCGGCCGGTGCGATGGACCGAGGACCGGACCGAGAACGCCCAGGCGACGGTCCAGGGCAGGGGGCAGATCCAACATATCGAGTTGGCGGCCAACGGCGACGGGAAGATCGCCGCCGTGCGGGTCCGGCTCCTCGCCGACATGGGGGCCTACCTCCAGCTCGTGACGCCCGGCATACCGCTGCTGGGCGCGTTCATCTACCACGGCGCCTACGACGTGCCGGCGTACTCGTTCTCCTGCAGGGGGGTGTTCACGACGAAGACTCCCACCGACGCCTATCGGGGGGCGGGCCGGCCCGAGGCGACCTACGCCATCGAGCGCGCCATCGACGCCCTGGCCCGGAAGGTGGGCGTCGACCCGGCCGAGATTCGTCGTCGCAACTTCATCGCGCCCGACGCGTTCCCTTACTCGTCGGCGCCGGGGCTGGTCTTCGACAGCGGCAACTACGAGGCGACGATGGCCAAGGCCCTCGAGCTGGCGGGCTATGGCGACCTGCGGGTCGAACAGCGTGCCCGCCGCGCGCAGGGTTCGAGCCGCCTCCTCGGCGTGGGCCTGTCGTCGTACGTGGAGATGTGCGGTCTTGCCCCCAGTCGGGTCCTGGCCTCGCTCAACTACTCGGCCGGCGGGTGGGAGTCGGCGACCGTCCGCATCCTGCCGACCGGCAAGGCGCAGGTCGTCACCGGCACCTCGCCCCACGGCCAGGGCCACGTGACGAGCTGGTCGATGATCGTGGCCGACAAGTTCGGGATGAGCCCCGACGACGTGGAGGTGCTGCACTCCGACACGGCGGTGTCGCCCCACGGCATGGACACCTATGGGTCGAGGTCCTTGAGCGTCGGCGGCACGGCGGTCTTCCTGGCTGCCGGGCGGGTGCTCGACAAGGCCCGCACCATCGCCGCCCACCAGCTGGAGGTGGCCGAGGAGGACCTCGAGCTGGCGGGTGGCACGTTCGTCGTGAAGGGCTCGCCCGAGCGCTCCATGGCCCTTGGGACGATCGCCTTCGAGGCCTTCACCGCCCACAACCTCCCCGATGGCCTGGAGCCCACACTCGAAGCCGGCGTCACCTGGGATCCGCCCAACTTCACCTTCCCGTTCGGCACCCACGTGGCCGTGGTCGAGGTCGACCAGGAGACGGGCCGGGTCGACCTGGTCCGCTACGTGGCCGTGGACGACTGCGGCGAGCAGGTCAACCCGCTGATCGTGGAGGGCCAGGTCCACGGCGGCATCGTGCAGGGCGTGGCCCAGGCGCTCTGGGAGGAGGCCGTCTACGACAACGACGGAAACCTGCTCACCGCCACGCTCACCGACTACCTGGTGCCGTCGGCGGCTGAGGTGCCGAGCCTGACGGTGGGGCGGACCATCACCCCGAGCCCGACCAACCCGATGGGCGTGAAGGGCGTGGGGGAGACCGGCACCATCGCCGCCACCCCGGCGGTCATGAACGCCGTGATCGACGCCCTCGCTCCGTTCGGGGTGCGCGATCTCGACATGCCGGCCTCACCGGAGCGGGTGTGGGACGCGATTCGCGGCATCGACAAGGAGGGACGAGCATGATCCCGGTTGCGTTCGACTATCAGCGGGTGACGTCGGTCGACGAGGCCCTCGGCCTTCTCGCCACGCATGGCGACGAGGCCAAGCTGCTGGCCGGGGGTCACTCGCTGCTGCCTCTCATGAAGCTGCGCCTCGCCGTGCCGGCCGTGCTCGTCGACGTCGGGCGCCTGCGCGACCTCTCGTACGTGCGAGACGCCGGCGACCACATCGCCGTCGGCGCCCTCACCCGCCACCGCGACCTGGAGACGTCGGAGCTGCTGGCGTCCCAGGTGCCGATCCTCGCCCACGTGGCAGGCCTGGTGGGAGACCCCCAGGTTCGCCACCGGGGCACGATCGGCGGATCGCTGGCCCACGGCGATCCGGCCTCGGACCTGCCCGCCGTGGTCCTGGCCCTTGGGGGCACGCTTGTGGCCCGGGGCCGGGGAGGCGAGCGGACGATCCCGGCCCAGTCGTTCTTCGAGGGCTTCCTGCAGACGGCGCTCGGACCCGACGAGCTGCTCACCGAGATCCGGGTGCCCAAGGCCAGCGGCGGCTGGTCCTACCAGAAGTTCAACCGCCGGGCCCAGGACTGGGCCATCGTGGGCGTGGCGGCCGTTCGCAACGGGGCGACGGGCGTGGCCCTGGTCAACATGGGATCGACCCCGCTGCGGGCCTCGGCCACAGAGGCGGCCCTGGCGTCGGGCGCGACCGTCGGCGACGCCGCTGCGGTGGCCGCCGAGGGGACGGATCCCTCGGGCGATCTCAACGCCAGCCCTGACTTTCGTCGCCACCTCGCCACCGTGCTCGTCCGTCGGGCCCTGGAGGAGGCCGCAGGCTGACAAGCGGCCGGCGTTCGGCCTTTGTGCTGTTTCACATACGGTCGAGTGGGCGGGTCCCCGGCGAGCATGGTGGCACCTTTCGACCTTATGGAACACGAGGTAGGTCGCCGGGTGCTCCCGGCGGGAAGATAGGCGCACGCCGAGTGGGAGAATTGATGGGGTATGGATCCTGACGGCGTGCGGGCGGCGCTGGCCGCCCACGAGTACCTGGCCGACGAGGGCCTGGCCACGGCCGTGTACCTGGCCGTAGTCCTGCGCCGGCCCCTCCTGCTCGAAGGCGAGGCGGGGGTGGGCAAGACCGAGGTCGCCAAGGTCCTCTCGCGCTGGACCGGCGGGGAGCTCGTCAGGCTCCAGTGCTACGAGGGGATCGACGTCTCTCAGGCGGTGTACGAGTGGGACTACTCGCGCCAGCTCCTGCACCTGCGCACGGCGGAGGTCCGAGGCGCCGCCGGAGGCGAGCCTCCCGGACCGGACCTGGAGGACGAGCTGTACTCGGAGCGCTTCCTCGTGCCGAGGCCGCTGCTCCAGGCCATCGCCCCGACCCGGGCTCGAGCGGGCGACGCCGAAGGCGCCGCCGATCGGCCGCCGCCGGTGTTGCTCATCGACGAGATCGACCGGGCCGACGACGAGTTCGAGGCGTTCCTGCTGGAGATCCTGTCGGACTACGCGGTGACGGTGCCCGAGCTGGGCACGTTTCGGGCGGAGACGCCACCGGTGGTCGTCATCACGTCGAACCGGACCCGTGACGTGCACGACGCGCTCAAGCGCCGCTGTCTCTACCACTGGGTCGAGCATCCCGACTTCGAGCGGGAGGTCGCCATCGTCAGGCTTCGGGCGCCAGGAGTGGCCGAGGCGCTGGCCGAGCAGGTCGCGGCCGCGGTCGAGCAGCTGCGGGAGATGGGGCTGTACAAGCCACCGGGTGTCGCCGAGACCATCGACTGGGCCCAGGCGCTCGCCGCCCTCGGTCGCTCGAAGCTCGACGAGGACGCCGTCGGCCTCACGCTGGGCAGCGTCCTCAAGTATCGCGAGGACGCCGAGCGGGTCCGCACGGCGGGAGTGGCCGACCTGGTGCGAGCCGCGGTCACCCGGGGGGCGTGACGCCGGTGGCACCCACGCCTGCGCCTGCCCCGACGACCCACGGCGACGGCGACCGCATCGCGGTCGCCTTCGCCCATGTCCTGCGGGGAGCGGGCCTGGAGGTGCCGGTCGGCTCGGTGGTCAGCTTCGCCCAGGCCTTGGGCGCCGTGGGGGTGCGAGCGCAGCGTCCCGTCTACTGGGCGGGGCGGGCCACGCTCGTCACCCGGCCGGAAGACCTGTCCATCTACGACCGCGCCTTCGCCGCCTTCTGGTTGGGCGACAGGAGCCCACCGACAGAGGCGTCCGAAGTCGTTCCGCTGACCGTCGTGACCGACGACGCAGACGATGACGCGCCCGCGCCACCGGACGCGGCCCCCCAGCCGCCGGGGGACACCGTGACCGTTCGCTACAGCCCGGCGGAAGTCTTGCGCGACAAGGACTTCGCCGACTGCTCGCCCGCCGAGCTGGCCGAGGCCCGTCGGCTGATGTCCGACATTCGGCTGCGTGCCGCACTCCGCCGCTCCCGGCGGCTGGAGCCGGCCCGCCGGGCCCGGGGACGACCCGATCTGCGCCGGACCGTGCGCAGCGCGCTGCGCGCTGGTGGCGAGCCCCTGCGGCGGGCCTATCTCGAACCGGGTCGACGGCCCCGGCGCGTGGTCCTGCTGTGCGACGTGAGCGGTTCCATGGAGCCCTA
>DASXYV010000243.1:0-2289 GCA_036502305.1 Acidimicrobiales bacterium | reverse complement strand
GGGACGACCGCCCGGCTGACGATCCACGGCCCGTACATGTTGACGGCCATCACCTTCTGGAGGAACTCCCAGCTCGGGTCGGCCGCCTCGGCCAGCGACGCCATCACCCGGCCAGCGTCGCCATAGATCCCGGCGTTGTTGATCAGGATGTCGATGTGGCCGTGGCGGGCCACCACCTCGGCGGCGAGGGCGTCGGCACTGGCCTTGTCGGTGACGTCGAGCGCCACGGCCGAGACCTCGCCGAGGCCGGCGAGATCGTCGACCACCTCCTTGCCCCGGACGTCGTCGATCTCGCCGATGACGACGGTGGCGCCCTCCTCGACGAAGAGCTTGGCGAACGCCTTGCCGATCCCCTGGTTCGGACCCGTGCCCGAACCCGCCCCGGTGACGATCGCGACCTTTCCCTGCAACCTCATACGGCCCCCCTCGACTCGTGTGTGGAAACTTTCGGCACCCTATGCCAAACTTGGCGCCGGCGGGGATGCGATCCGGAGGCGTTCGGAGGCGACCGGCACGGATCAGTCCGACGACGGGGGAGACGACATGGCCGACGAGGAGAGGTACACGCCAGAGACCCGGATGCTCATCGACGGCCAGCTGGTCGCGGCGGACTCGGGTCGCACGTTCGACAACGTGAACCCGGCCACCGAAGAGGTGCTCGGCCAGGTGGCCGATGCGTCGAAGGCGGAGATGCAGCGGGCCATCGTGGCCGCCCGGCGGGCCTTCGACGAGACCGACTGGTCGACCGACCACGCCTTCCGCAAGCGCTGCCTCGACCAGCTCCAGGAGGCGATCGAGTCCGAGCGCGAGCAACTCCGGGAGGAGCTGATCGACGAGGTCGGCTGCCCCCGCATGCTCACCTACAGCGCCCAGCTCGACGCCCCGCTCGACGACGGTCTTCGCTACCCGGCCAAGATGATCGAGGAGTTCCCGTGGGAACGGGAGCTGCCGGATTCCAGCTTGTTCGGCTCGGTGAGCCGCCGGGCGGTGTGGAAGGAGCCGATGGGCGTTGTCGGCTCCATCGTCCCCTGGAACTATCCCTTCGAGGTCACGATCAACAAGATCGGCCAGGTCCTCGCCACCGGCAACACCACCATCCTCAAGCCGGCGCCGGACACGCCCTGGAACGCCACCCGCCTCGGGCGCCTGGTGGCCGAGAAGACCGACATCCCGGACGGCGTGTTCAACGTGGTCACCTCGTCCGACCACCTCGTCGGTGAGGAGCTCACCCTGTCGCCCCTGGTCGACCTGATCTCCTTCACCTGGTCGACCGCCACCGGCAAGCGGATCATGGAGAAGGGAGCTGCCACCCTCAAACGGGTCTTCCTGGAGCTGGGGGGCAAGTCGGCGATGATCGTCCTCGACGACGCCGACTTCGCCTCGGTCGTCCCCGGTGGCATGGCGGTTTGCATGCACGGGGGCCAGGGCTGCGCCATGCAGACCCGGATGCTCCTGCCCCGATCCCGTTACGACGAGGGTGTCGAGCTCATCACGGGTGCCATGGGGATGGTCCCCTATGGCGATCCGCAGAGCGCCGAGGTCTTCATGGGTCCGCTGGTCAGCGCCAAGCAGCGCGACCGCGTCCTCGGCTACATCCAGAAGGGGGTCGACGAGGGCGCCAAGCTGGTGCTCGGCGGCGGCAAGCCGGCCCACCTCCCCAAGGGCTGGTACGTAGAGCCCACGCTGTTCGTCGACGTCGACAACTCGATGACGATCGCCCAGGAGGAGATCTTCGGTCCGGTCCTGGCCGTGCTCGCCTACGACGACGACGACGATGCGGTGCGCATCGCCAACGACAGCGGCTACGGCCTCTCCGGCGGCGTGTTCTCCGGCTCGGAGGAGCGTGCCACGGCCATCGCCCGGCGGGTCCGCACCGGCTCCATCGCCGTCAACGGCGGTGCGTGGTACGGCGCCGACTCGCCCTACGGCGGCTACAAGTCGAGCGGCGTCGGCCGGCAGAACGGCATCGAGGGCTTCGAGCAGTACCTCGAGACCAAGGCCGTCGCCTGGCCGAGGCTCTAGGCAGCGCCCGACGATGGCCCTGCCCGACGGGTGCGAGCTGACGGACACCCACCTGGTGTTCTGGGAGCTGTCCACGCCCGCCCAGCTGAACGACGTCGAGAAGCTCTACGAGCACTGCTGCACGGTCGCCTGCACCAACGCCCTGCGCCCACTCGGGATGGTGGAGATCGAACAGCGCCCCTTGCCCGACCTGGGCGAGGGTGAGGTCCTGGTCTGGGGCACGCGTTCGCTCGAAGCCGCCGCCGGGCAGGCCTTCGCCGCCCAGGG
>DASXYV010000242.1:0-3443 GCA_036502305.1 Acidimicrobiales bacterium | reverse complement strand
GGAAGCGGGCCGTGGCTCAGGCTCCGGCGCCGGAGGGCGGTGAGGAAGCGGCCCCCGTCGCTGAGGCGCCGGAGGAAGCGACTCCCGAAGCGGAGGCGCCCCAGGAAGAGGCGGTCGAGCCTGCTGGCGTGGGCGAGGCGGCCCAGGACGAGGCCCCCGAGCCGGAGGGCGACGAGGTCGCAGACGACGGCGGGCAAGAGAACGACGAGAAAGAGAAGAGGAAGTAGATGGGCCAGAAGGTCAACCCGTACGGGTTTCGACTGGGGGTCACCACCGACTGGAAGTCGCGGTGGTTCGACGATCGGCACTACCAGGACTCCGTGGTGGAGGACTGGAAGATCCGCAACTACCTGATGACCCAGCTGGAGTCGGCGGCGGTGAGCCGCATCGAGGTCGAGCGCACCCGCGACCGGCTGCGGATCGACCTGCACACGGCGCGGCCCGGCATCGTCATCGGCCGCCGCGGGGCGGAGGCGGACCGCCTGCGCACCGACCTGGCCAAGATCACCCACAACCCGAAGGTCCAGCTCAACATCCAAGAGATCAAGCAGCCGGAGCTCGACGCGGCGCTGATCGCCCAGGGCATCGCCGACCAGCTGGCGCGACGGATCAGCTTCCGCCGGGCGATGAAGCGGGCCCTCCAGACGGTGCAGAAGGCCGGCGGTCAGGGCATCCGAGTCCAGTGCACGGGCCGGCTCGGCGGATCGGAGATGGCGCGCAAGGAGCACTACCGCGAGGGCCGCGTGCCGCTGCACACCCTGCGGGCCGACATCGACTACGGCTTCCGGGAGGCCAAGACCACCTTCGGCCGCATCGGCGTCAAGGTCTGGATCTACAAGGGTGACATCCTCCCCTACCGGACCTCGCTGGAGGAGAAGATCAGCCGAGAGGCCGCCATGGCCGTGGGCGAGACCTCGGGCCAGGGGCGTCCCCGCCGGGTCATCTCGGCTGGCGGCGGACGGCGTCGTCCCGAGCTGGGCGAGCCGGGTGCAGCACCGGAGGGCGAGGCGGCTGAGACGGCCGAGGCAGTAGAGCCGGCCGAGGCCGGAGCCGAGGCGGATGCAGCCGAGAACGGGCAGGCCGCACCGGCGCCGGCGGCGACCGAGGCGCCGGTCGACGACGACCTCGAGCGCCTCCTGGCCGAGGAGGAAGAGATCGAGCGTCGCACCAGAGAGCAGCACCACGAGGCACCGCACTTCCGTAAGGAGTCGGACTGAGCATGCTCATGCCTCGCAAGGTCAAGCACCGCAAGCAACAGCGCGGTCGGCTCAGGGGAGTCGCCAAGGGCGGCACGGTGGTGCGTTTCGGCGACTACGGCATCCAGGCCCTCGAGCCCGGATGGATCACGGCCCGTCAGATCGAGGCAGCCCGGATCGCCATGACCCGCCACGTCCGCCGCGGTGGAAAGGTGTGGATCCGCATCTTCCCCGACAAGCCGGTGACCCAGAAGCCCGCCGAGACCCGCATGGGCTCGGGGAAGGGCAACCCCGAACACTGGGTCGCGGTCGTCAAGCCCGGCCGCATCCTGTTCGAGCTCGCCGGGGTGAACGAGGAGCTCGGCAAGGCGGCCATGGAGCGGGCCATCCAGAAGCTGCCCATCAAGGCCCGTTTCGTGCTGCGCTCAGGACTGGACACCAGCGGAGGGGAGCTGTGATGGCCACCGCCACCGAGCTGCGCGAGCTCGACGTCGAGGAGCTCGACTCGCGCCTGTCGGAGTCCAAGCGGGAGCTGTTCAACCTGCGCTTCCAGGTGGTGACCGGCCAGCTGGACAACGTGAGCCGGATCCGCCATGTGCGACGGGACGTGGCCCGGATCAAGACCATCCTGCGCGAGCAGGAGATCGCCGCCGCCGAGGCGATCGAAGCCGCAGCCGGCCCGGGAAGCCGGCCCGGGAGCACAGCCGGCCCGGGAGGCCGGCCAGGGAGCAAAGCCGGCCCGGGAGGCCGGCCCGCGCGCACCGCGGCCTCGGCGCCGCCCGTCGACGAGGAAGCATCATGAGCCCGACCTCTTCCGCCCCCGCCGCTCGTCCCAATCGCCGGAAGACCCGTGAGGGTCGGGTCGTGTCCAACGCCATGGACAAGACGGCGGTGGTGTCGGTCGTGGAGCGGGTTCGCCACCCGAGGTACGCCAAGACCGTCCAGCGCACCAAGCGGCTCTACGCCCACGATCCCGCCAACGACGTCAGGGTCGGTGACCGCGTCCGCGTGGCCGAGACGCGGCCGTTCTCCAAGCTGAAGCGGTGGAGAGTGGTCGAGGTCACGGAGCGTGCGCGGTGATACAGCAGGAGTCCCGGCTTCGGGTGGCCGACAACTCGGGGGCCAAGGAGGTCCTCTGCATCAAGGTGCTGGGCGGGTCCAAGCGCCGCTACGCCAGCATCGGCGACATGTTCGTCGCCACCGTGAAGGACGCCATACCTGGCGCCGCGGTGAAGAAGGGCGAGGTCGTGAAGTGCGTCGTCGTGCGGACCAAGAAGGAGAAGCGCCGGCCCGACGGCAGCTACATCCGCTTCGACGAGAACGCCGCCGTCCTCGTCAACGAGACCCAGCAGCCCCGCGGGACCCGCATCTTCGGGCCCGTGGGACGCGAGCTTCGGGACAAGCGGTTCATGCGGATCGTCTCGCTGGCTCCGGAGGTGCTCTAGTGCGGCTCAAGAAGGGTGACCGGGTCCGGGTGCTCTCCGGCAAGGACCGGGGCAAGGAAGGCGAGATCATGCGGGCCTTCCCGGCCGAGGGCACGGTAATCGTCGAGGGCGTCAACGTGGTCAAGCGCCACACCCGTCCCTCGAGAGCGGCCCGCCAGGCCGGGATCATCGACAAGAACATGCCGATGCCGGTGTCCTCGGTGGCCATCGTCTGCTCGCAGTGCGGCCCGACCCGCGTCGGGTTCCGCTTCGACGACCAGGGCCACAAGGTGCGGGTGTGTCGCAAGTGCGGGGGTGACCTGTGACCGATCAAGCCACCCTGTCCACCCGCGAGCGACCCCGGCTGCGCCAGCAGTACGGAGCAGAGATCCGGGAGCAGCTGAAGGGATCCCTCGGCCTCTCCAACATCATGGAAGTCCCGAGGCTGTCCAAGATCGTCATCAACATGGGCGTGGGTCGGGCCACCCAGCAGGCCTCGCTGCTCGAGGGCGCCGTGCGCGACCTGTCGACCATCACCGGACAGAAGCCGCTCGTGACCCGGGCCCGACATTCGATCGCCGGCTTCAAGCTGCGGGAGGGCAACGCCATCGGCTGCAAGGTCACCCTCCGGGGCGACCGGATGTGGGAGTTCTTCGATCGGCTGGTCAGCCTGGCGATCCCGCGGGTCCGGGACTTCCGGGGCCTGTCGACCCAGTCCTTCGATGGCCGGGGCAACTACACCTTCGGCGTCACCGAGCAGCTGATCTTCCCCGAGATCGACTACGACAGCATCGACACCACCAGAGGGATGGACATCACCATC
>DASXYV010000241.1:0-1518 GCA_036502305.1 Acidimicrobiales bacterium | reverse complement strand
CCTGCTCGAGCGGGCCGAAGCGGCCGCGCCCACCGCCGTCCTCGACGGAGTGCTCGTGTCGGAGCTGGTGACCGGCGGGACCGAGACCGTGCTCGGCATCGCCGACGACCCGCTCTTCGGCCCGACGGTGATGCTCGGGCTCGGCGGGGTCTTCGTCGAGGTCCTGGGCGATGTCACCTTCCGGGTGCCTCCGTTCGACCGGGCCGAGGCCCGCCGGATGGTGACCGAGCTCAGGGGATCGCCGCTCCTGACCGGTGCGCGCGGACGGCCGGCTGCCGACGTCGGTGCCCTCGTCGACGCGATCATGCGCGTCCAGCGCCTGGCGGTCGACCTCGCCCGCGAGGTCGCCGAGTTGGACATCAACCCCCTCATCGTGAGACCAAAGGGTGCTGTAGCCGTGGACGCGCTCGTCGTGTGCAGGTAAGCCGGCCCGGGAGGCCGGCCCAAGAGGCAGAGCGCCACGAGCGCCACCAGAGAGAAGGAGAGGCATGAGCGAGGACGAGCGGCCGGTCGAGGAGCTGGTGCGCTACCAGGTCGACAACGGCGTGGCCCGCATCACCATCGACCGAGCCGAGGCGGGGAACGCCCTGACCACGCCCATGCGAGACCGGCTGTCCGAGCTCTTCGAGGCGGTCTCGGGCACGCTGGCCGTGCGGGCCGTGCTGCTCTCGGGCACGGGCCGGGCCTTCTGCACTGGCGCCGACCTGCGGGGGCCCCGTGTCCCGGTGCCCCCGATCCCCGGCAACGAGCCACCGCCGGGCGCGCCGGAGCGTTCGACCGGCGACGGTGCCCGCATCATCCGCAAGGGGTGGCAACGTCTCATCGCCGCCGTCCTCGACGCCGAGAAGCCGGTCGTCTGCGCGCTCAACGGGACGGCCGCCGGGGGCGGCGCGCACCTCGCCCTGGCCTGCGACCTGATCGTCATGGCCGAGCAGGCGCGCCTCATCGAGGTGTTCGTGCGGCGCGGCATCCTTCCCGACGCCGGTGGCTGCTTCATCCTGCCTCGCATCGTGGGGGTCCAGCGGGCCAAGGAGATCATGTTCTTCGGTGACGACGTGGACGCGGCCACGGCCGATCGGATCGGCCTGGTCAACGCCGTGGTGCCCACCTCGGAGCTGGACAAGACGGCGAGCCAGTGGGCGGAGCGGCTCGCGGCGGGGCCCACCAAGGCCATCGGCCTCACCAAGTGGCTGCTCAACCGGTCGCTCGACTCAGACCGGCTGACCGCCTTCCAGGAGGAGTCGTGGGCCCAGGAGGCGGTCAGCGGCACTGAGGACTCCAAGGAAGGGGTGGCCAGCTTCGTGGAGCGCCGCCCGGCGGCGTTCAAGGGCTGGTAGGCCACGTCCGTGCTCAAGGATCGGGCCGCCATCGTCGGCATCGGCCAGACCGCGTTCGCCAAGTCGCTCCCCGGCTCGGAGCTGTCCATGGCCTGCCAGGCGATCAAGGGGGCGCTCGACGACGCCGGCATCCGTCCCAGCGAGGTCGACGCCCTGTCGTCGTACGCGATGGAGGCCAACG
>DASXYV010000240.1:0-12580 GCA_036502305.1 Acidimicrobiales bacterium | reverse complement strand
CGGGCGATGGCGCCACCCGACGAGCCCGAGGTGCCGGGGGTGACGCTGCGCACGCTGAAGGTCGTCCTGCGGGAGGACGACGCCGACGTCGAGGACCTCGCCACCAGCATCGAGAAGGCGCACGCGGTGGGCTGGAGCGTGGCTGTGCACGCGGTGACGCGGGCCGAGACCGTCGCCGCGGTGGCCGCCTTCGCCCAAGCCGGCACCGCCGTCGGGGACCGGCTCGAGCACGCCAGCGTGGTGCCGGCCGAGACCATCGCGCTCATCGCCGACCTCGGCCTCACGGTCGTGACCCACCCCGACTTCGTCGCCCGGCGCGGTGACGTCTATCTCGCCGATGTCGATCCCGCCGACCACGACGGCCTGTACCGGCTCCGCACCCTGTTGGACGCCGGCGTGGCCCTCGGCGCCGGCAGCGACGCGCCGGTGGGCGATCTCGACCCGTGGTCGGCGATGACAGCGGCCGTCTCCAGGACAGGACCGGACGAAAAGGTGCTGGGCGCGCCGGAGCGCCTCTCCCCCGAGCTGGCGCTGGGCCTGTTCCTGGGGCCGCCCGAGCACCCGGGTGGGCCGCGACGCGCCGTTCGCCCCGGCCAGGTGGCCGACCTGTGCCTGCTGAGCTCGCCGTGGGCGGAGGTCCGTCGCCGTCTCTCGGCCGACCTGGTGCGGGCGACGATCGTCGGCGGCGACGTCGTCTGGGAGGCCTGATACCGGCCTGCTGTCGAGTTGGTGACGCGTTGACAGGGAAAGGGAGTGATCGTGAAGACCAGCACCGAGCGCATCCTCACCACGCACACGGGAAGCCTGCCGCGACCTGAGAGCGTCCTTCCCGAAGGGGCCGACCCCGTCGCCGTGGCCGCTGCCGCTCCTGAAGTGCTGCGCGAGGCCGTGGCCTTGACGGTGGAGCGTCAGCTGGACGCCGGGATCGACGTGGTCAACGACGGCGAGGCGAGCAAGATCAGCTACGCCACCTACGTCACCAGCCGCCTCTCCGGCTTCGGGGATGCCAGCGATGTGCAGGCCAACCTCGTCATGGCCGACATGGCCGAGTTCCCGCGGTTCGTCGAGCGGACCATGGCCCAGGCGTCGTCGGCGCTGGGCACGATCCCGGCGTGCGTCGGTCCGGTCGGCTACGCCGACCCCAGCCAGGTGGAGCGGGACATCGCCAACCTCACAGCTGCCACCGAGGGCTCCCGAGCGACCGAGGTGTTCATGTCGGCCGCCTCGCCGGGCGTGATCGCCGTCTTCCAGCCCAACCGTCATTACAAGACCGAGGAGGAGTACGTCTTCGCCCTGGCCGACGCCATGAAGACCGAGTACGACCTGATCCACCAGGCCGGCCTGCTGCTCCAGCTGGACTGCCCGGACCTGGCGATGGACTACCACATCCGCGCCCACCCGGAGGGCAGGGAGGCCTTCGTCAAGAGCCTCGCACCGCGGGTGGAGGCGCTCAACCACGCCACCCGGGACATCCCGCCCGACCGTCTGCGCATGCACCTGTGCTGGGGCAACTACGAAGGTCCCCATCACCACGACATCCCGCTGGCAGACGTCATCGGCGAGGTGCTGAAGGCCCGCCCGATGGCCATCTCGTTCGAGGCCGCCAATCCCCGTCACGAGCACGAGTGGACGCTCTTCGAGGACCTGAAGCTTCCCGACGACAAGGTGCTGATCCCGGGGGTCGTCGACTCGACCACCAACTACGTCGAGCACCCCGACCTGGTGGCCCAGCGGCTCGAGCGCTACGCCCTTCTCGTGGGCCAGGAGCGGGTCATGGCCGGCAGCGACTGCGGCTTCGCCACGTTCGCGTCCATGCTCACCGTCGACCCGGGCATCACCTGGGTCAAGCTGGCGGCCATGGCCGAGGGAGCCCGCCTGGCCAGTCAGCGGCTGGCGACCGGATCGACCGCGACCATCCGGTAGGTCAGTAGCCGCCGCCCAGCTTGGTGTGGTCCCAGGAGACGACGCGCTCGGGCTCCACCGTGATGGCGACCCGCTTGGCCGCGCTCGCCTCGACGCCGGCCCGGGCGGCGTCGTCGAGCTCATCACCGAAATACCGAGTGAACAGCCGGGTGCCCACGGCCATCACCGCGTCGTGGTCCTCCGACAGGTTCGCCCGGCCGGCGATCGAGACCCCCTGGAGCTCGCCGTACGCCTTGCCGTCCTCGACGAGGACGGTGATGCGCGGGTCGCGGCGCAGGTTGAGCACCTTCTGTGACTTCCGGTAGGTCCAGAAGGCGATCTTGCCGTCGATCACCGCGTAGTACATGGTCACCAGGTGGGGCGTCCCGTCCTGGTTGATGGTCGCCACCTGGAGGTTACGCGGCGGCGCGAGGAACTCGGCGATCTCCGCCTCGGTCATGACGATCTGGTCCCTGCGGCTCACGCCGTCGCTCCTTTCGTTCCCGTCCCGGCGGCGGCCGGCCGCCAGAACGGCACCCCCACGTCGGGCTCGGCCTGGACCATGTGGACCTCCACCGGCATCCCGATGTGCACCTCGTCGAGCGGGCAGTCGGTGAGGTTGCCCATCATCCGCACGCCCTCGTCCAGCTCGACCATGGCGACCACGTAGGGCAGCTCGTCGCGGAACGGACGGGCGTGATTCTGGCGGATGACCGTGAAGGTGTGGATCGTTCCTCGACCCGACACCCGCTCCCACTCCGGGTCGTCCCCGCACACGGTGCACACGGCGCGGGGATAGAACTGGCGATGCCCGGACGGGCATCGCTGGATCAGGAGCTCACCCCGTGAGGCCGCCTCCCAAAAGGGCCTGGACACGTTGTCGGGGCGCGGGAGCGGGCGCGCCCACGGCTCGGCAGGCTGCTCACCCGACTGCTCGGCCCCGTCCGGTCCCGCGTTGCCCGGCGTCACTGCCGGCGGTCCCGGGTCACGGGTGCTCCCGGCCGAGGATCACGGCGCCGATGCAGGAGAGCCAGCCGCCGGACCCACACGCCAGGGCCAGCTCGCAGTCGGGGACCTGCGCCTCCCCGGCCTGGCCCCGCAGCTGCCGGGCGGCCTCGATGAGCAGGAAGATGCCCCGCATGCCGGGGTGGGAGGACGACAGGCCGCCGCCGTCGGTGTTGAGCGGCAGGTCGCCACCCCGACGCAGGTGGCCCTCCTTGACGAAGGCGCCACCCTCCCCTCTGGCGCAGAACCCGAGGCCCTCGAGCAGCAGCATGACCGTGATGGTGAAGCTGTCGTAGAACTGGATGGTGTCGATGTCGGCCGGTGCGACGCCCGCCTGACCGAAGGCCACTGGTCCGCACCGGCTCGCCGCCGTGTCGGTGAAGTCCGGCATCTGGCTGATGTTCCAGTGCGTCTGGGCACCCGCCGCGCCCAGGACGTACACGGGAGGCTGGCGCAGGTCCCGCGCCCGCTCGGCGGTCGTCATCACGATCGCCCCGCCGCCATCGGAGATCACGCAGCAGTCGAGCTTGTGGAGGGGGTCGGCGATGAGCCGGGAGCCCAGGACGTCGTCGACGGTGATCGGGTCGCGGTACATCGCCTTGGGGTTGAGGCCGGCGAACTCGCGGACGCCGACCGCGATCTCGGCCAGCTGCTCCGACGTCGTGCCGAACTCGTACATGTGGCGCTGGGCCGCCATGGCGTAGGAGCCCACCAGTGAGTTGCCGAACGGGGCCTCGTACTGCTGGGGGCCGGGGAACCGCTTCACCCCTCGACCGAGCCCGCCCGTGCCGAGGCCCCGTCCCATCCGGGAGAGCTGGTCGGAGCCGTAGGTGATGAGGACGGTGTCGCACAGCCCCTGCCTGATGGCGGCCGCCGCGTGCTGGACGTGGAACTCAAACGAGGAGCCGCCGGTCATGGTGCCGTCGATGAAGCGGTGGTCGATGCCGAGGTACTCGGCCATGGTCACGGCGTCGTCGATCATGACCCCGCCGCCGCCGGCGTCGAGATACCCGTCGATCTCCCCCTTCGCCACGCCGCCGTCGACCAGCGCCCGCTGCATGGCCTGGGCGTGGTGCTGCACGCCGTCGAGGTGCGGCGCCTGTGGGTAGTCGCTCAGCCCCGTGCCGACGATGACGGGTGCCCGATCCGGCATCGAGGGGTGCTCAGTCCTCGATCGAGATGGCGGCCTTGGGGCAGAGCCTGACGGCCTGCTCGACCTTGTCCCTCATCTCCTCGGGTGGGTTCTCGTTCAGGATGTAGAGGTTGTCGTCCTCCCGCACCTCGAAGACCTCGGGGGCCACGCCCATGCAGAGGGCATTGCTCTCGCAGAGGTCATAGTCGACTACTACCCGCATGACAGGCTCATCCTCGGTTCCGGCGGTCGTCTCAGCCGGAGGCCATACTAGGTTCTCTCGCCGAACACGTTCTAGTGCGGACCCGGAGGCTGGCATGGATACCGCCTTTACCCGGCTCGTCGGCTGCAGGGTGCCCCTCCAGCAGGCGGGCATGGGCGGTGCGGCCACCCCCGACCTCGCCGTCGCCGTTAGCGACGCCGGCGCCCTCGGGATGCTCGGGATGCCGATGGCCCCGCCGGCGGCGGTGGCCGAAGTGTTGGAGTCGGTGGCTCAGAGGACCTCCGGTCCGGTCGGTGTCAACTTTCTGATGCCATTCGTCGATCGTGAGGCCGTGGCGGCAGCCGCCAGTCGCTGCCGGGTGGTGGAGTTCTTCTACGGCGAACCGGACGCCGCTCTGGTGGCTCTCGCCCACGAGGGCGGGGCGCTCGCCGGCTGGCAGGTCGGGTCGGTCGACGAGGCCAGGGCGGCCGCCGACGCCGGCTGCGATCTCGTCGTGGCCCAGGGCGTCGAAGCGGGGGGGCATGTCCGGGGTCAGGTCGCCCTGCTGCCGCTGCTCGAGGCCGTGCTCGAGGCGGTGGACATACCCGTGGTTGCCGCCGGCGGGATCGCCACGGCCAGGACCATGGCTGCGGTCCTCGCTGCCGGTGCAGCGGCAGCCCGGGTGGGCACCCGGTTCGTGGCGACAGCGGAGGCGGATGCCCACCAGTCGTACGTCGACGCGCTGATCGCCGCTGGGCCCGACGACACCGTGCTCACGACGACCTTCTCGGTGATGTGGCCCGATGCACCGCACCGGGTGCTCAGGTCCTGCGTCGAGGCCGCTCAGGCGATCGACGACGAGGTCCTGGGCGAGATGGAGATGCCCGGGGGCGAGCGGGTGCCCGTCGCCCGCCTCAGCCCACCGTGTCCGGGGCGCCATACTTCGGGACGCACCGACGCCATGGCCCTCTACGCCGGGCAGTCGGTCGGCGCCGTGCACAAGGTGCAGCGCGCCGCCGACGTCGTGCGCGAGCTGGCGGAGGGAGCCGAGGAGCTCCTCGCTCGACGACGCTGATCAGTGGTCTCGGGTGCTCTGGCCCTCGCCGGCCACGGCGATCGGCTGGTCGCTTCCGCCCTGGTGACCGTCAGCTTCCTGCCCGGCGAGGCCTTCACTAGGCGGACCCGGTCAGGCAGCACACCCGCCTAGCGGGAGGAGGATCAGCCGTCGACGAGCCCGTGCTTGGCGGCGAAGGGGTCCCAGCCCGGGTCGCGGTGCCACTCCAGCTCGACGCCGTCGGCCACGTCGGCGGCCAGCTGGTCTCCATGCAGCCGCGCGATCAGGGCCAGCGTCATGTCCATTCCCGCCGCCACCCCTGACGACGTCCACCGGTTGCCGTCCTCGACCCAGCGCGCCCTCGGTACCCACTCGACGCGTGGACCCTGCTCGCAGACCCAGCTGAAGGCGCGCTTGTTCGAGGTGGCGCGATAGCCGTCGAGCAGCCCGGCGGCGGCGAGCAGGGCCGAGCCGGTGCAGACCGAGGTGACGAGTTCGGCGGTGCCCGCCCACCCCGCCAGCCAGTCCAGGAACGCTCTGTCGTCGACGAGCCGGCGCGTCCCGATCCCGCCCGGGACCAGCACCATGTCGGGCTGAGCGGCCTCCTCGTAGGAGTGGTGCGCGACGGCCTCGGGGCCCTGCGCGCTCCGCACGGGACCACCGGACGGTCCGGCGAGGCCGATCTCGAACCGGTCAGGCAGGATCCCGAACAGCTCGAGGGGGCCGAACACGTCGAGCAGCTCGAAGCGATCGAACAGGACCACCGTGATGCGACGAGGAGTCTGGGCGTCGGCCGACGAGGACATCGTCGCTCACCTCACCCGGCGCTGGACGAGATCGCGAGGTACATCCGAGAACCCGGGCCGAGCCGCGTCTCGACCTCGCGGTCGACGACGAAGCCGACCTTCTCGTAGAAGCCAAGGGCGTGCGGGTTGGCGATCACCGCGACCTGCGAGAACCCTCTCCGCCTCGCCGTCTCGATGACGTCGCGCACCAACGCCCGCCCGACTCCTCGCTTCATCCACTCTGGGTCGACGAACAGATCCTCCAACTCGAGGCCGTCCCCGGCGTCGAGCGAGGAGGCGAACCCGACGATCCGGCCATTGTCGGTGACTGCGACCCGTGCCCGCCCCTCGCGGACGCAACTCTCTGAGAGCTCGAGCGCATCCGGGTTGGCCAGCAGCTTCGCCCGGTCGCCGTCGTTGGACAGCGAGGCCTGGCGATACACCCGGCGCAGGGTGTCGATGTCAGCGGGGGCGGCAAACGTGATCCGCAAGCCGGGGTTGGTGTGCACGCACCGTCCATGATGGACCCGACGGCGCGACGGATCTACCGATGGCGCCGCCCAGGATCGCGTCAGGGCCGCTCGCCTTCGGCCCCCACCAGTGGGCGCGTACTCTTCGGCACCGCGTGCCGCTCGGCCAGATCACCCGTGGGCGTGGGCTCGGGCACCGACTCGGCGATGCCGATGCGGTCGTGGAGTCGGCGCAGGGGACCCGGCGCCCACCAGTTGAGGTCGCCCGCCAGCCGCATGAACGCGGGTGCCAGCGCGCCGCGAACAAGCGTGGCATCCATGGCGATGGCCAGAGCCAGGCCCACACCAAAGAGCTTGATGAACGAGACGCCCGAGAGCGCGAAGGCGAGGAAGACCGCGGCCAGGAGCAGGGCCGCGGCGGTGATGATGCGACCGCTGCGCTCGAGGCCCAGGGCGATGGAGGCCGCGTTGTCGCCCGTGCGGTCTTACTCCTCCTTCACCCTGCTGAGGAGGAAGACCTCGTAGTCCATCGACAGGCCGAAGGCCACGCAGAACATGAGGATCGGCGTCGACAGGTCGATCGTCCCCGTTGGGGTGAAGTCCAGGAGGCCCGAGAGATGACCGTCCTGGAAGATCCACACCATGGCTCCGAACGTGGCGGACAGGCTGAGCAGGTTCAGGACGAAGGCCTTGATCGGAACGATCACGCTCCCGAAGAGGATGAAGAGCACGACAAAACTGACAAGAACGATGATCCCGGCCGCCAGCGGCATGCGACCGAAGGCGGCCGACTTGTTGTCGACGAGCGCGGCCGTCCGACCGCCGACCTGGACGGGGAACGGCGAGGCCAGCTGGCGCACCTGGTGCACGACGTCCTCGCCCTGGGTCGAGTACGGCTCGACCGACAGCACGACCGAGAGGTAGGTGGAATTGCGGGCCGCGAAGCCAGCGGCGTAGGAGTCGAGCCTGATGACGCGCCCGCCGTGGGCGTACGAGCCGGTGAAGGCGTCGACTCGGGCCACGCCGTTCAACTGCGACAGGGCGGCGGCGTAGTGGTCGATGTCCGCCGCCCTGGCGGTGGGCAAGCCGATGCCGGGCGCCACGACCCAGAGCGGGAATGCCTCCGTCGACGCGAACTCCTGGCGCAGCTCCTGCCCCGTCTGGCTGGCAGAGGCGGTGCTGGGGAGGACGCGGTCGTCGGGGAAGCCGAAGTGGACGTGCAGGAACGGCGACCCGAGGACGAGGAGGACGAGGATGACCGCGGTGGCGATGGGGACCGGCCTGCGCATGACGACCGTGGCGACGCGGTACCAGAAGCCCGCTCCCACCGGCGGCGGCGGCCGTCGGTTCAGGGAGAGGGCGTCCACGCGCGGTCCGAGGACGACAAGGATGGCGGGCACCACGACGACGGCGCCCACGGCGGCCACGAGCACCACGGGAATGCCCGCGTAGGCGAACGAGCGCAGGAAGACCAGCGGGAACACCAGCAGGGCCGTGAGAGAGGCGGCAACAGTGAGGGCACTGAACGCGACCGTGCGCCCCGCCGTCTCCACGGTCCTGATGACGGCCTCCTCGCGCGTGCGCGTCTTGGCGACCTCCTCCCGATAGCGGCTCACGAGCAGGAGGCTGTAGTCGATCCCGAGTCCGAGGCCCATTCCCGTCGTCAGGTTGAGGGCGAAGACCGAGACCTCGGTCGTGGCGGAGACCGCTCGCAGGACGAACATCGTCCCGACCACGGCCAGGCCCCCGACAGCCAGGGGAAGGGCGCTGGCCACGAAGCCCCGGAACACGAACAGCAGCAGGATCATGCTGAGCGGGACGGCGATCAGCTCCGACTTCTTGAGGTCGTTCTGCACCTGGCTCGTCACCTGGCGGAAGACCTCGGCGAAGCCGCTCACCCTGACCTGGACCAACTGCGTCGTGCGGGTGAAGCGCGGTGAGACGGCCTTCATCACGTCGTTCTGGTGGTTCTGGTTGCCGGGGATGCGCCCGAACACCAAGGCCGTGGTGCCGTCCTTGCTCCGCAGCGGCGGCACCCGATCGAGCGACCAGTAGGACGTGGCCCGCTCCACCCCCGGCTGGGCGGCCAGCTCGCTGGTGAGGGCGGCACCCGTCGCCGCCACCGCCGGGTCGTCCACCGAGCCGTGACGGGCCTTCACCAGCAGCACCACGTCGGGGTTCCCCTGGTGGAAGACGCGGTCCAGGATGGCGGCCGCCCGGGTC
Organism: Acidimicrobiales bacterium; assembly: GCA_036502305.1. Lineage (GTDB taxonomy): Bacteria > Actinomycetota > Acidimicrobiia > Acidimicrobiales > AC-9 > AC-9. Next base: position 3,807 of record DASXYV010000240.1, on the reverse strand, counting down.
GCTTGCGAGCCGGTGTCGTCGAAGCCCCCCGTCGAGAGGTGGCTGGCCACGCTGCCGCCGGCGAGGCCGGCCAGGACGAAGAAGATGGCCGCGGTGCCCAGCACGACCTTCGGCTTGGCGACGGCGAGGCGGCCCAGACGGGTGAAGAACCCAGCTCTCACCATGCCGGTAGTTTTTACGTGAAATTTTTGTAGTGTCAACTCGTTGAGACGAAGGTCACACTTGCCTAAGCTGGAGTCGCATGGCCAAGCGCACCTACGGTCAGTACTGCGCCCTCGCCCGGGCCTTCGACGTGCTCGGGGAGCGCTGGACGCCGCTCCTCCTGCGCGAGCTGGCCATCGGCCCCCGCCGCTACGCCGACCTGCTCGAGGGTCTGCCCGGCGTCAGCCCGAGCCTCCTCACTCAGCGTTTGCGCGAGCTCGAGAGCGATGGTGTCGTCCGGCGGAGCTACCTGCCGCCGCCGGCGGCCCGCGGGGTCTACGAGCTCACCGACGAAGGCGTCGAGCTGGCGACGGCCATGATTCCCCTGGCCCGCTGGGGGGCGCGCCGGTTGCGCACCCGCCGCGAGGGTGAGGCGTTCTCGCTGAGCTGGATGCTGCTGTTCCTCCGGGCGACGATCGACACCGCCGACGCCGCCGGTGTCCATGACCTCTACGAGTTCCACGTTGACGACGAGGTCTTCCACGTCATGGTCGACGATGGGGGCGTCGACGCCCGGGCCGGCGCGCCGTCACGGCGGCCCGACCTCGTCGTGCGCACCGACCTCGAGACGTTCGCCGCCATCGGGTCAGGCTCGCTCGTCGTCGCCGATGCCGCCGACCGCGTGCAGGTGGAGGGAGACGCCGAGGTCGCCGAGCGCTGCCTTCGCCTGCTGGCACCGGCAGCCCCGGGCGCGCGGGTGGGGGTCGCCTAGCCCTTCGAGGCGACCTTGCTCAAGATCGCGAGGGTACGTCGAGGTGGTATGGCCCGTCATCCCTCGTCGAATGTGAGCTCGTAGTGGACGGTCTTCACCCGCCGCAGCCGGTGGGCCGTCGGCACCAGGATGCGCTGCACGACCGGGTACTTGCGGTCGATCAGCTTTCCTGCAGCGCGGGCCTCGTCGCCCGTGAGCAGACGAGCGGTGCCCGCGACCGTGCGCCCGGTCTGGGTGCCTAACATCGTCATCTCGATGTCACCTCCTTGGTCATCCGCTCGGCGTGGGTGTCCGCTTGCACCGCAGCCGGCATCGCGTCCGGCCGCTCGCCCGAGGCCGGGGCCTGCGGTGGAGACTGCGGCGAGCCCCTGGTCTGGAGCGGGTGCTCGGGGAGCCACAGCACGACGATCATGGCGATGGCAGCCAACGGCGCGGCGACGAAGAACACCGTCTGCACGGCGTTGGTGATGTGGGCGCGTGCGACGGCGTCGAGCGTGTGGAGCGCGCCACTCTCGGCGCTGGTGCCGGCACCGGAGGCGAACACCACGCCCAGCACGGCGGCGCTGACCGCACCGCCGAGGGCCCGGAAGAACGCGGTGGTGGCCGTGGCGATACCGAGGCGCTGTCGGTCGACGGCGTTCTGCACGGCGACGATCAACACCTGGGTGACGAGGCCGAACCCGAGACCGAACACCGCCAGTCCCAAGCCGGTGGCGACCAGTGACCGCTGCGGGGCGACCGTCCCCAGCAGGGTCAGGGCCGCGGTCATCAGGGCGAGCCCGGCGATCGGGAAGCGCTTGTAGCGGCCCGTCCGGGCGATGCTGCGCCCCGCCAGCGTGGTCGAGATCGTCACCCCGACCATCATGGGGACCAGCAGCAACCCGGCACGGGTCGGGCTGGCGCCGGTGGCGGCCTGGAGGAACACGGGCACGAAGACCGTGACGGCGAACAGCGACGCAGTGGCGAGGAACAGGGCACCGCTGGCGATGGCGATCACGGGCATACCCAGCAGCCGCAGCGGCACGATGGGGTCCGCGGCCCGCCTCTCTCGCAGGACCAGGGCACCCGACAGCACGAGCAGGGCGCCGACGAGGGCCACGATCGGCGCCGAGCCCCACCCATATCGGCTGCCACCCCACAGGCACGTGAGCAGGAACGCGGTGGTGGCGCCCGACAGCAGCGCGGCGCCGACGACGTCGAGCGGTTGCTGCGGACGGTCGGTGGACGGTGCGCTGAGCCTGGTGCTCAGGGCCACGAGGGCGACCGCCCCGACCGGCACGTTGATGTAGAAGACCCAGCGCCAACTGGCGTGGTCGACGACCAGACCGCCCAGCAGAGGGCCGATGGCTGTGGCGGCCGCGAAGGTGGCGGCGATGTAGCCCTGGTAGCGGCCCCGCTCACGGGGCGACACCAGATCTCCCACGGCCGCCATGGCCAGCGTCATGAGACCCCCGGCGGCGACACCCTGGACGCCGCGCACGAGGATGAGCTGGGTCATGTCCTGGGCCAGCCCGCACAGCGCCGAGGCACCGACGAAGATCGTCAGGGCGATCTGGAGCAGACGCTTGTGCCCGTGCCGATCACCGAGCTTGCCCCACAGCGGCGTGGTGGCGGTGGCGGCGACGACGTACACGCTGACCAGCCAGGAGACGTCGCTGAGGTGTCCGAGGTCGCTGGCGATGGTCGGCAGGCCCGTGGCCAGGATGGTCTGGTCGAGGACCGCGGGGAGCATGGCGAGGACCAAGGCGATGAACGCCAGGCGCACCCCGCCCGATGTGCCTGCGTCGCCGCCGGTCATCCTCCGCTCGATGCCCTGTCGCATCGGTCACCTCCTGCGCTCGTCTCGGTGCCTAACCGGAGGAAGCTCCTCCGGTCTGTGCGAACCCTACCCATAAACGGAGGGATTGTCTACACATCTGGCGGACAACGCCAATGATCTGGAGCTATTCCCTCCAGATACTGGTACCCTGCGTCCATGGCGCAGGACGTCGGGCTGGCACAGGAGTTGGCGCCGGGGTCGGGTCCGCCGGGTGACGATCGCCCGCTCCGTGCCGACGCCAGGCGCAATCGGGAGCAGCTCCTCGCCGCCGCCCGCGACGTCTTCGTGGAGCAGGGACCGGCGGCGCCGCTGGACGAGATCGCCCGCCGGGCCGGCGTGGGCATCGCCACCCTGTACCGACGCTTCCCCGACCGTGAGTCCCTGATGCGCGCCGTCGTGCTCGACGTCCTGGGCCAGGTGGGCCACCAGGCTCGTCTTGCCCAGGCTGAGGAGCCCGACGCGCTCGCCGCCCTGGTCCGCTACATGCACCGGGCCCTCGACGTGCGTATCGCCGCCGTGATCCCCGCCCTGCTCGGTCAGCTGACGCTCGAAGACGAGGAGATGCTGCGGGCGCGGGAGGCGGCGGCCGCGCCGGTCGAGGAGATGATCGACGCCGCCCACGCCGAGGGCAGTCTCCGACCGGACGTGACGTTCGGCGACGTCGGTCTGATGATCATCCGCATCTCGCGGCCGCTGCCGGGGTCGTTCCCGCGCCGCGTCGACGAGGATCTCGCCCATCGCCATCTCGACCTGCTCGTCGCCGGACTGGCGGCTCCGGGAGCGCGCGCCGACAAGCTCAGCGGTCCGTCGCTCACCCTCGAGGACCTGCGCGCCATGCAGCCCGAAGCGCACGACCCGGAGCAGTAGCCTGAGTCCGTGCGGTTCAGCGTGTGGCCCAGCCCCGAGCGCCCATGGGCCGAGATCCTCGTCGACACGGCGCGGGAACGACCCCGGCAGCGGCCGCGAGATGCGGATGATCATCAAGCCGACGTCGCCGAACGTCACGTCCGGTCGGAGGCTGCCCTCGGCGTGGGCGGCGTCGATCATCTCCTCGACCGGCGCGGCCGCCGCCTCC
>DASXYV010000239.1:0-1822 GCA_036502305.1 Acidimicrobiales bacterium | reverse complement strand
GGCGCTGGGGAGGTTCACCCAGAGCTGGATGCCGTGGAAGAGCCCACCGGAGGCGACCAGGCGCTCGGGGGGTGCCTCGATGTGCAGGATGCCGGCACCGGCGGTCATCCACTGCGTCGCTCCGTCGGTGATGAGGCCGCCCCCGCCCGTCGAGTCCTGATGCTGGAAGGTGCCGTCGATCATGTAGGTGACCGTCTCGAAGCCCCGGTGGGGGTGCCACGGCGTTCCCTTGGGCTCACCCGGGGCGTACTCCACTTCGCCCATCTGGTCCATGTGGACGAATGGGTCCAGGTCGCGGTGGTCGACGCCCGCGAACGCCCGCCGTACCGGGAAGCCCTCACCTTCCAGGCCGGAGGGCGCGCTGGTCACCGACACGACCGGGCGGTCGACCACCATCGCCGGGTCGGGCTCCGCCAGTCGCGGCAGGGCCAGCACATCATCGACAGTCGTCGCCGGCATCGCGTGCTCCTTTTGTTGTACGTTCAAGCAAACGCAGCGGCGATGGCCGGCATTCCGCCGCCCGGGCGGGAGTCAGAGCCCGAGCTCGTCCACCTCGGCCTGGCTGATCCGGAGCGATGCGGCCGCGATGTTCTCCTCCAGGTGGGCGACCGACGAGGTGCCGGGGATCGGCAGCATCGCTGGTGAACGGGCCAGCAGCCACGCCAGCGCCGTCTGCTGCTGGGTCGCGCCGTGGGCGGCGGCGATCCGGGCCAGGGCCTTGCCGCTCGGCGCCCCCTGGCCGATGGGGGCCCACGGAATGAACGCCAGCTGCTCGATCTCGCACAGGTCGAGCACGGCGGCCGAGCGGCGGTTGCCCAGGTTGAACATGTTCTGGACCGATACGACCGGCGTGATCGCCATGGCCCGGTGGATCTCCGCCTCGTCGACGTTGGAGAGGCCGATGTGGCGGATCTTCCCCTCGTCCTTGAGCTGGACCAGGGCTCCCACGGAGTCCTCGAGAGGCACCCGGGGATCGGGCCGGTGCAGCTGGTACAGCGGAATCTCGTCCAGGCGGAGGCGCTCGAGGCTCCCCTCGCAGGCGGCGCGGAGATGCTCGGGACGCCCGTCGGGATCCCAGCGGCCGGGACCGGGCCGCACCATGCCGCCCTTGGTGGCGATGACGAGGTTCTCGGGGTAGGGGTGCAGCGCCTCGGCGATGAGGCGCTCGCTCACCTCCGGACCGTACGAGTCGGCGGTGTCGATGAAGTCGACCCCGAGCTCGACCGCCCGGCGCAGGACCGCCCGGCACGCGTCGGGGTCGGCGGGCTCGCCCCAGATCCCCTGGCCGGTGAGCCGCATGGCGCCGAAGCCCATGCGCTGGACGGTGAGGTCTCCTCCAAGGTCGATCGTGCCGGCCGCGGCTGCGGTTGTCGTCTCTGGCATGGGGCTCCCTTTCGACGTGGGGTGCACCTCAGATCCTCGTCGCCTCCTCGGTCGCCGGCAACTTGTTCCCGTCGCCGTGGACCGCCCCGGCAGGCGCCTCTCCCTGCGCTGGCGACGGGCCGAGCGTCGGCACCACCTGCCCGAGCTCGCGCACGTCGTCGCTCAGCTCGAGGAGCCAGGACCGCAGCTCGAACAGGTGGACTCCGGACCTGAGCTCGATCGGCTGGGACGAGCCCTCCATTGCCCGGGCGCAGCCAGTGGCCTGGGGCCCGAGATGGTGTGTGGCGGCGTGCAGCGAGTCGACCTCGGGCACCGGCGCTCCCGAGCGGAGCGCGTTCGCCAGATCGCCGTACCCATCCGACATTCTCGTGGCGCAGTCTTCCAGGGCGCTGATGAAGCCGGAGCACGGACAGGGCGTGTCCTCCGGGGTCTGCATGCG
>DASXYV010000238.1:0-5663 GCA_036502305.1 Acidimicrobiales bacterium | reverse complement strand
TCGCGGCACGCCCGCGACCTGGTCGCCGAGCGGGGCGACGACACGCCCATCGACTGGGTCCACCGCCACGTCCGCTTCGGCGAGAAGCTGGCGACGCCCGACACCTCGATCGCCGATCTGATCGGCGAGGTGGACCCGATCCGGGTCGCCGAGGGCCGGTACCTCTCGGACGAGCTCACGCTGCACTACGGGCTGGTCCCTCGGACCAACCGGGGCATCTTCGCCATCAACGAGCTCCCCGACCTGGCCGAGCGAATCCAGGTGGGTCTGCTCAACGTCCTCGAGGAGCGGGACGTGCAGATCAGGGGCTACAAGATCCGGCTCCCGCTGGACGTGATGCTGGTCGCCTCGGCGAACCCCGAGGACTACACCAACCGGGGCCGGATCATCACCCCCCTGAAGGACCGCTTCGGCGCCCAGATCCGCACTCATTACCCGCTGGACCTCCCGACCGAGCTGGAGGTCGTGCACCAGGAGGCCCGTCCGCTGGCGAGCGACGGGCTGCGGATCCAGGTCCCCGACTTCATGGCCGACATCGTCGCCGGGCTCAGCCAGCTGGCCCGCGGGAGCAGCAGCGTCAACCAGCGCTCGGGGGTCTCGGTCCGGTTGAGCATCACCAACTACGAGACCCTGGTCGCCAACGCCGCCCGACGGTCGCTCCGCTCCGGTGAGCCGGACGTGGTCCCCCGGGTCAGCGATCTCGAGGCCCTCGCCTCCTCCACGGGCGGAAAGGTCGAGATCGAGACCCTGGAGGAGGGGCGCGACGACCAGGTCGTCGAGCGGCTGGTCAAGGCGGCCGTGCTGGGCACGTTCAAGCAGCGCTGCCCCATGGAGCAGTATCGGGATGTCGTCCAGGCCTTCGAGGACGGCACCGTGGTCCACACCGGCGACGACGTGAGCTCGGCCACCTATGTCGACACCCTCGCCCACATGCCGGGGCTGCAGGCCCCCGTCATGGCGCTGGCGGGGAGTGAGACGCCAGCCGCCGTCGCCAGCGCCATGGAGTTCGTGCTCGAGGGCCTCCATCTGTCCAAACGGCTCAACAAGGACGCCGTGGGCGGGCGGGCCACCTATCGGGGACGGGGCTGACCGCGTGCCCTGGGCCTACCGTTACGGCCGCTGGGACGGCACCCAGGTCGGGTTCGATCTGGGTGCCGAAGACGTTCTCTCGGAGATCACCGACGACCTGCTGTACCACGGCGATCTCAACGCCGCCCTGCGGCGCATGCTGCAGTCGGGATTCCGCGACAGCAACCAGGAGCGGGTGGCGGGGGTCCGCGAGCTGCTGGAGCGTCTCAGGCGGCGGCGCCGTGACGAGCTGGAGCGCTACGACCTGGGCGGCGTCTACGACGACGTCGCCCAGGAGCTGCGCGACGTGATGGACACCGAGCGCGCCGGCATCGAGGAGCTGAGGGAGGAGGCACGGGCCTCGGGTGACGAGCGGCGACAGGAGATCACCGACCAGGTGGCCGACGAGCGCCGGCTCCAGCTCGACCTCATGCCCCCCGACCTGGCCGGGCAGGTTCGGTCCCTCCAGGAGTACGAGTTCACGTCCTCCGAAGCCAGGGAGCGCTTCGACCAGCTCATGGACAAGCTCCGCCAGCAGCTCATGCAGAGCTACTTCAACGAGATGTCGGGGGCGATGCAGAGCACCACCCCCGAGCAGATGCAGCGCATGAAGGACATGTTCGATGCCCTGAACCGCATGCTGGAGCAGCGCGAGCGGAACGACCCGATCGACCCCAGCTTCGAGCAGTTCATGGAGCGCTTCGGCGACTTCTTCCCCGGCAATCCTCAGAACCTGGACGAGCTGCTGGAGCAGATGGCCGAACAGATGGCCGCCGTCCAGTCCATGCTCAACTCGATGACGCCCGAGCAGCGGGCGCAGCTCCAGGGCCTGGCCGAGCAGCTGCTCGAGGATCTCGACCTGCGTTGGCAGGTCGATCGCCTGGCCCACAACCTCCAGGGCGCCTTTCCTGACGCCGGGTGGGGACGGAGCTACTCGTTCAGCGGCTCCGATCCGCTCGGGTTCGCCGAGGCCGCGCAGCTGATGGACCGCCTCGGCGACATCGACCAACTCGAAAACCTCCTCCGCTCGGCGTCGAGCCCGGGAGCGCTCGCCGATGTCGACGTCGACCGGGCGCGGGACCTGCTGGGTGACGACGCGGCCCGTTCCCTCGACCGCCTGAGCCAGCTGGCCAAGACGCTCGAGGAAGCGGGTCTGATCGAGCAGCGTGAGGGCCGCTACGAGCTGACGCCGAGGGGAATGCGACGAATCGGGCAGAACGCCCTGTCCGACCTGTTCTCCAAGCTGGCCAAGGACCGTCTGGGTCGCCACCAGATGGACCGGTCGGGCGTCGGTCAGGAGCTGGCCTACGAGACCAAGGCCTACGAGTTCGGCGACCCGTTCAATCTGAACATCGAGCGCACGGTGCGCAACGCCATCCAGCGCGACGGCGGGGGGACGCCGGTCAGCCTCACGCCTGACGACTTCGAGGTCGAGCGGACCGAGAACCTGACCCGGTCGTCCACTGTCCTCATGGTCGACCTGTCGCTGTCGATGCCGATGCGGGACAACTTCCTCGCCGCCAAGAAGGTGGCGATGGCCCTGCACTCGCTCATCTCCACCCAGTTCCCCCGCGACTACCTGGGACTCGTCGGCTTCAGCGAGGTGGCCCGGGAGCTGAAGCCCCAACAGCTTCCCGAGGTCTCCTGGGACTTCGTCTACGGCACCAACATGCAGCACGCCCTGCTGTTGAGCCGGCGGATGCTCGGTCGCCAGACGGGAACCAAGCAGATCATCATGATCACCGACGGTGAGCCGACGGCCCATCTGATGGCCGACGGCGAGGTCTTCTTCAGCTATCCCCCGGTGCGCGAGACGGTCGACGCCACGCTCACCGAGGTCGCTCGGTGTACCCGGGATGGCATCAGGATCAACACGTTCATGCTCGATGCCACCGGATACCTCAAGAGCTTCGTCGAGAAGCTCACCCGGCTCAACCAGGGGCGGGCCTTCTTCACGACGCCGGAGACCCTCGGCGACTACGTCCTGGTCGACTTCATCGAGCAGAAGCGGGCCATGCGAGGCCGGGCCGGGCGCACGGCCTGAGCCTCCGACGCTCGCCCGCAGCGATCAGGCCCGAAGGTCCCCCTTGCACAGGCGCGCCCGGAGGAGCATGATGACACGAATGTAATTACATCGGTGCGACATGCCGAGAGGGGAGGTGTGCCGATGGAGAGTTTGTTGCAGCTGCTCGACGAGGGCAAGAGTGGGTGGCAGGCACAGGCGAACTGCATGGGTGTCGATCCAGACCTGTTCTTCCCGGAGCGGGGCGGCTCGACCCGAGAGGCAAAAGAGGTCTGCCGAGGTTGCGTTGTGCGCGAGGACTGTCTCGAGTACGCGCTGGCCAACGGCGAGAAGTTCGGAATTTGGGGGGGCATGAGCGAGCGGGAGCGGCGCCGGGTGCGGCGGGCGCGAGCGCTGAGCCAGCGGCAGGCGGCAGCGCTGTCGAGGTCCTCGGCCTGACCCCGGGACGAGCGTCAGCAGATACCCGCTGATTCGAGGCGGGCTTCGATTGTCCGCGACGGATCCAGGTCCAGCTCGCTCCAGCGGCGGGCCGGTGTCTCGGCGAGGACAGCAGCGGGCACCAGGCCGACCAGCTCGGCCCGGTCGATCTCGGCCCGGCGGGCCACGGCGTCGAACACGGCGCCTGGCCCGGCACGGAGGGGGTCGATGAGGTTGCAGGAGACCTGGGCACGCGCACCGACCTCGAGACCGAGGGCGCGGACGGTGGGAGCGCGCAGCTCTGCGGCGACTTGCCGAGCGAGGGACACGTCGGGCTCCGCCAGCCACAGGTTGTAGGCGACGAGCGGGCGGCGGGCACCCACGGCGGTTGCTCCCGCCGTCGGGTGGGGCGTCATCGGGCCCGTGTCCGGCCGTAGGGAGCGAAAGGCCCGCAGGCGCACCTCGGGGAGCGAGCGCTGGGGGCCGAACAGCAGGCAGGGGAGCTCCAGCTCGCGCCCTGCCCACACCGCGAAGTGGTCCCTGGCAGCGAGGGCGTCGGCCAGGTCGATCGATTCGTCGCTCGTGACCGAGCTGAGCGGGACGAAGGGGACGACGTCGACGACTCCCAGCCGGGGGTGGGCACCCTGGTGGTCGGTGATGTCGAGCTCGTCGACGCCGCGGGTGGTGACAGCACGGGCCGCGTCCTCGACCTCGGGCCCGCCGAGCGTGAGCACCGACCTGTGATGATGTGGGTCGCTGTGCACGTCGAGCAGGCTCGGACCGGCGGCGGCGGCGATGCCGGCGATCACGTCGAGTCGACGTCCCTCGCTCAGGTTGACCACGCACTCCAACAGTGGACGCACTCCAGCACCAGCCCGTCGAGGGACACTACCGTGAGAACATCACAGCAGGTGGCGGCGGTGACCGAGGTTCCCCGTGGTCAGACCCCAGCTCGCCCCCGGGAACCCGTGAGCCCACTCCCGGCGTTCGAGTACCTGAGGGAGAGACCGAGCTGATCCCTGATTGGGAGGGGGTGGCGCGCACCTACGGCAGGTTTCTGTACACGATCGCCTATCGCCTGACCGGAGACCCGGATGACGCCGAGGACCTTGTCCAGGAGACACTCTTGCGGGTCCGAAGAGGGCTGCGCACGTATCGACCGGGCTCGATGGAGGGATGGTTGAGCCGTATCGTCACCAACGCCTTTCTCGACGACGTACGGCGGCGGCGCCGCCGACCCGTGGAATCGCTCGGAGACGAGCCTGAGGGCGCCTTCGGCGCGTCACCGGGGGCAGACGAGGCGATGATGGCCGAGGCCCTGCCGTCCGATGTCGAGCAGGCTCTCCTTCGGGTGCCCGAGGAGTTCCGCGTCGCGGTGGTGCTGTGCGACGTGGTCGGACTCTCCTATGAACAGATCAGCGAGGCACTCGAAATACCGCTGGGTACCGTGCGCAGCCGGATCCACCGCGGCCGGGCGCTGCTGCGGGAGGCCCTGTCGTGAGTGGCGTGACGCCCCCCGGCGACCGTTCCCCCTGGGAGCGCCCGGCCGGCGAGGCCACGACCGGCCATCTGGGTGATCGGCTCAGCTCCCTGCTCGACAACGAGCTCCCGGCAGACGAGGTGGCCACCGCCCGCCGCCATCTGAAGGACTGTGAGACCTGCGCCGGGGAGCTCGCTGAGATCGAGCGGACGCGCCAGCTGCTGCGAGGTCTGGAGGCTCCGAAGCCGCCCGAGAGCTTCGTCCCCGGCCTGCTGCGTCGCCACCGGCGGGTCACGTTGCTCGTCGTCGCGGCGTCGGTGATCGCTGGTAGCGGCGCCGCGCTCGTCTTCGCCTTGAGCCCACCCCGTCAGAGCGTCACTCCGCCGGTCAATCGCTTCGAGCGCATCCACGCCACGTCGACTCCGAGTCCCGACCCCATCACCGAGATGGCCCCGGTCGGGGTGCCGACCGGCACGAGTCCCTGAGGTGGCCCGTCGGCGCGTCGGCAGGGTCGTCCTCCTGAGCGGCGTCTTCGTCGCGCTTCCCATCGCCGTCGTGGCCGCCGCCGGGGTCGTGGACGCCGGCCCGGCGTCACTTGTCGGCTCACCCGGGTCGGGCGGTAGAGACGTCACGACCCCCGACGGGCGCCTCGAGGGTCTGGACTTCGACGGTCTC
>DASXYV010000237.1:0-2066 GCA_036502305.1 Acidimicrobiales bacterium | reverse complement strand
GTCGGCGATCAAGAGCCGTCGCCGCCCGACGCGCGCGGCCACCGGCATCAGGGCCAGGGCGCCGATGACAGCGCCGATCCCCTGGGCCGTGACCAGCACCGCCGTGCCGCTCGCCTGGTGGTGGAAGAGCTTGATCGCCATCGCCGGGACGAGGGCGATGAATGGCGACGCCAGGAGGCCGACGACGGTGATGAGGACGATGGCGGCGCGACAACCGGGCTCGGCCGCCGCCGCCCGGGCCCCGCTGGCGATCCGGGCCAGCAGGTGACCCTGCTCCCGCGGTCGCGCACCGGGGCGAAAGCGCACCAGGAGCAGGGCGATCATCACCGCTCCGAAGGACGCCGCGTTGATGCCGAAGGCCCAGGTGTAGGAGCCCACGGCGATGACGACGCCGGCGAGCGCGGGTCCGATCACCCGCCCCAGGTTCCACTGGGCCGACGACAGCGAGATGGCCCCCAGCAGGTCGTCGCGTCCGACGAGGTCGGGGAGCATGGCCTGGTAGGCGGGCAAGCCGATGGCCGTCATGGCGCCCCCACCGAGCACGATCAGGGTCACCCACACCGGACCGGCGTTGCCGGTGGCGGCGAGGGCCGTGAGGATCCCCGCGAAGACGGTCTCGCCCACGGTGGTGAGGAGCAGCCAGCGGCGCCGGTCGTGCCGGTCGGCCATGGCCCCGCCCACCGGGGACAGCAACCCCATGGGGAGGAAAGCGGCGGCGGCCACCAGGCCGGTCCACCGGGCCTCACCGGTGTGAACGGTCACCAGCACCCCGACGGCGACCGTCTGCATCCACGAGCCCACGTTGGACACCAGCGCCGCCGACCAGACCAGGGCGAAGTCCCGGTGGCGCAGCGGGCGTAGCGAGGCCAGGGGCACACCCGGGAGGTTAAGGCGTGAGGGTCGGGCGGGTGGCCGTACCCGTCCGAGTACCCGAGTCGCTCAGCGCTTCCCGGCGTCGCGGAACGCAGCCAGCATCTCGACCGGAATGGGGAACACGAGGGTCGAGTTCCGCTCGGTCGCCACCTCTGCGAGGGTCTGGAGGGTGCGCAGCTGGAGGGCGCCAGGGCTTTCGTTCATGCGGTCGGCCGCCTCGGACAGCTCGCGGCTGGCCTCGAGCTCACCCGTGGCGGCGATGACCTTGGCCCGTCGCTCCCGCTCGGCCTCGGCCTGGCGGGCCATTGCCCGCAACAGCTCCTGGGGAAGGGTGATGTCGCGCACCTGGACCTGGCGTACTTCCACGCCCCAGCCGCTTGTGGACGAGGCGATGGTCGCCCTGAGCTCGTCGTTGACCTGCTCCCTGTGGGCCAGCAGATCGTCCATGTGATGGCGACCGATGATCGAGCGCAGGCTGGTCATGGCCACGCGCTGGCTGGCAAATCGAAAGCTGTCGACTCCGATGATCGCCTTCACCGGGTCGATGACCTGGAAGTAGGCCACGGCATCGACCTGGACGGTGACGTTGTCAGCGGTGATGACCGACTGCGGCGGAATGTCGATTACCTCGACCCGGAGGTTCACCTTCACCACCCGGTCCACACCCGGGATCCGCGTGATTATCCCCGGTCCTTTGGCCGCGCTCTTGATACGGCCGAACCGGAAGAACACGGCCCGCTCGTACTCGGTCACGACCTTGACCGAGATGGACAGGATGAAGAGGGCGAGGACGACGACGCCAGCTACGGAGCCGCCAACGATCCCGGCCACATTGGCGTCGGCAAGCACAGGCGCACTCATGCTCCACAGTGTCCCACCCTCGGATCAGCCGTGCGTCGCGGGTGCGGGGGGTGCTACCGGTCCCTCACCCGGCTGCTGGTGACAGGTCCCGGACCGCCTGGCGGGTATCGACGCCGAACGGGAGGATCGCCAGCGCCGTGGTGGTGACGCCGTTGGCCACGTAGCGCTGGATGTGGTCCCGGCAGGCCTCAGGAGAGCCGTGGACGATGAGCTCGTCGACCACCTCGTCGGGGATGGCGGCGGTGGCCGCCTTGCGATCTCCCGCCTGCCACGCCTTCCACATGGGCTCGAGCTGGGGCCCTCGGCCCAGCCACCGGTGGAAGGCGGCGTAC